>JADFJZ010000046.1 GCA_022565195.1 Planctomycetota bacterium
ATCACCAGGCCCGGGGCCAGGAACTCGGTGAACGGCACGCCGGCGACGACGCGCACCGCGCCGCCCAGCGCCAGCGAGAAGATGGCCAGCATCAACAGCGCGGTCGCCGCGGGCGCGAGCAGCGTTTGCGCCGGCACCTTGAGGAAGCGGCGGACCTCCTTGAGGTAAAGCGACCAGGTGCCGTACCCGTTGATGGGGCCGGAGATGACGTGGCCCCACCGCCCGGCCAACGCGGTGCTCATGGCTTGAGCCTGTAGCCGCTGGCGACCAGCCGGTGGCACACCAGCCACAGCGCGACGTTCAGGCCGGCCATCACCGCCACCCCCGTGGCGAGCGAGCCGTCGGCGACGCCGATGAAGCCGTAGCGGAAGCCGTCGATCATGTAGAAGATCGGGTTGATCTGGCTCGCCGTGTGCCACGCGCCGGGCAGCCGCTCGATCGAGTAGAAGGTGCCCGAGAGGAAGGTGAGCGGCATGATCGTGAAGTTGGTGATCGCCGAAAGGTGGTCCCACTTCGTCGCGCACAGCCCGGCGATGAGCCCCAGCATCGAAAGCGCGAGCCCGGCGGCCACGGCGTGGAACAGCACGAACCCGGGATGGACCGGAAACAGCGTGACGAAGGGCTGCATCGCCAGCATGAGAAGGGCGCCCGTGAGCAGCGCCCGCGTCGCGCCGCCGAGCACGAAGGCCAGGGTGAACTCGCCCGCGCTCAGCGGCACCATCAGCACGTCGGCGATGCTTCCCTGCATCTTGCCCATGATCAGCGAGGTCGCCGGGTTCGCCAGCGCGGGCGGCACCGTGAATTTCTTTCGTGAGGAAGGCAGAGTCCGATTCGAGATCAACATTGACGCAGCCAAACGCCAAAGGCTTTCGTTTAGCGCGAAGCTGCTCAAGTTGGCGAGGCTGGTTCACGACGGCGACGGCACGGACACGTACCACTTCGAGTTTACCGATGATGCCGATCCGATCCTCAGCGGCAAGATCGGCCTGACCGTCTGGGGTGAAAACGCCCAGGCCAACGAGGTGAATTCGTTGCTGGCCGGAGCCGGTTTGGACTGGACCGAGTTCTTCGATGAGGGTGCGACGTTCGACAACGTGCTCGTCACCGAGATCCCGCCGCCCGCGCTGGTCGCGATCGAAGACGGTCTGGGCGGCGCGAACCCGGATACCGGTTTGGCGGACACGTTCATCTCACCGCTGGGTGAGAGCTGCAAGTTCTCCTCGTTCGCCCTCGAGGCCACCGAGCCGCTCACGCTGAATTCGGCCACGGCAACGGTCACGGGCGGTGGAGCCGGCCCGACGGTCACGCTCGCCGACGATGGCGGGGGTCGCCACACCGTTACGCTCAGTTCGCCCGTGCCGACCGGGCAATGGGTGCGACTCGACCTGGAGGTCACCGGGCAGGACTCGGGCCTGACCGCCGTGCTGACGGTGTGGGTGGCTCACCAGCCGCTCGACATCACGCAGGACGGCCGAACCAACATTCAGGACGCGACCGCGTTCGGAGCGGTCTTCAGCGGTAGCCGGGAAACGCGGTTGATCGACATCAACTGCAACGGCATGGTTAACATCCAGGACGCCACGGCGTTCGGGACGAACTGGAATGCCGGATGGGCCAACACGGAGTTGCCGCCCAAACCGTAATTGTCGCGTGCACAGGATGGAGCACGCCGGCTTCAGCGTGAACCGGGCCCCGCGAAGAGTCGCCTCCGACGCGGGGCCCGTCCTTTGCGCCAATCGTGGGGCGAGCGGCTCCGTCAACAACGCGACGTGTTGGTTTGTCGGAGTGACGCCTCATCGACGCCAATCTGCGCGCGATCCGAAACGTCAAGTGTGTCCCGAACGGTGTCCAAGTGGAGTGCGCAAGAAAGAATTGCGCATTAAAAAAGGGCGGCGGGGAGGGTAAAGTTTCAGTGAACCCGTGTCAGAACGAGCTTCGTACACTGACCGTCAGAGCGGTGAACGCCGACGGAGACAGGCCCTCTGTCACGGTGCGAGCCGCGTACTGCAAAGTCGGGCGTGAGGACGAGCTGCCCCTTCTGCCTGGGCCGCTCGAGACCTTGGCGACGGCTCGACGGCATAGGCAAGGACGCGCCGGTCTTTCCGCTCCCCCTGTGACCGCAAGCAGGTCATCCGCATGCTCCGCAAAGACCTGGACGCCGCCGGAATCCCGTATCAGGACGAGGACGGCCGTTATGCCGATTTCCACGCATTGAGGCACACCTTTATCACGAACTTGGCCTTGGGCGGCACGGCTCCGAAGGTCACAATGGACTTGGCTCGCCACTCGGACATCAACATGACGATGTCACGGTACTCGCACACCGTTCTTGAGGACCGGGCCAAGGCCATCCAGGCACTGCCCGATCTGGATGCGAACCGCGCCGCCGAAGCCCTCCGTGCTACAGGCACGGATGCGATCGGCACTGAGATGATAAACAATCCAGGAAATGAGGGTAACATATCGGAATACATATCGGAATCGCTGACCGAAGGGGTGAAACCGGTGGCATCCGTTGGCAGCGCTTCCCAATCTCACGCCGGTCAGCGTGATCGCGGAAAAGCCTTGAAAAATAGGGATTTGGCCGCGGTTGGCAGCGCCCCTGGCACTGTTGGCAAGACAGCCGACGGTGGGATTCGAACCCACAACCTCAGCTTTACGAAAGCTGTGCTCTACCGTTGAGCTACGTCGGCAATCGGCGATGATGATAATTCACGCGTGCGGCTGTTGTCAAAGTTCTTCATGTATGGCCGCTGTGGATCGCTTAACCCTCAGTCAGCGTTTCTTCTCGGGGCTGCGACCATCAATCGGTTCAAGGCTCGTGATGTGCATAATCGCGCAGTCGAAACTGCGCTCATAAATAGGCTCTTCTTCCTCTGGATCCGGTACGCCGATGATTACGGCAGAGCGCCCCACCATCGCCATCTCCGGATGACGAATCTCGAATGACCGTCCGTCCGAGAGGCATAGCCGAAACGGTTGAAAGGGTGTTCTCTGCAAATACTTGAGAATGTCTTGTGGGCGCATGATTCTATCCTGCTCACTTCATTATAGAACAATTCAATGCTTGGGCAAGACGTCGATCAGGCGGTCGATTTCGTCGGGGCTGTTGTAGAGGTGTGGGCTCACGCGCAGACGCCCTTCGCGAACGACAATGATGATGCGATGCTCCTTCTCCAGATGTTGCTGAACCGCATGATGATCATGGGTCGGGGACGTAAACGCCACGATGCCGCTGGCGGCGCCGGGTTCACGCGGGCTGATCACGCGGTAGCCCTTCTCGCGGACGCCTTCGACCAGTCGATCCGTCAGTCCCAGGACATGTTCGCTAATGTTCTCGAGGCCGATTTCCTGAAACAGTTCGAGCGAAGCAGCCAGACCGTAGATGCCGGGCATGTTGTAAGAACTGGCCTCGAATCGCCGGGCGTCGTCGTGAAAAGTCATATCGTACTTGCTGAAATCTTCGCCGCGCTTCATGCTTCGCCAGCCGACCGTCGACGGCCGCAGGTGGCCGGTCAACTCGCGGTTGCAGTAGAAAATGCCGGTGCCCTCCGGGCCGCAAAGCCACTTGTGCCCACCGCAGGCCAGGAAATCGATCTTCATTTCCTGCACGTCGATCGGCAGCACGCCCAGCGCCTGGATCGCATCCACGCAAAACAGCACGCCGCGCTTTTGGCACCAGTGGCCCAGTTCTTTGAGATCGCTGCGGAAGCCGCTCGCATACTGGACGGCCGAGATGGCCACCACGCGCGTGTGACTGTCGATCGCCTCGATGAGATTCTCCAGCGGAATTCGGCCGCTCTCTTCGAGCACCGTGCGGATCTGTGCGCCGCGTGACTGCACATTCATCCACGGGTACATGTTCGATGGAAACTCAACCGACGTGGTCACGATGTTGTCGCCCGGGTTCCACTTCAACCCGTTGGCCACAAACGAAATACCTTCGGTCGTGTTCTTGACCAGAGCGATCTCGTCCGGCGCGGCGTTGATCAGCCGGGCCGTTAAGGTGCGGACCTGCTCGACTTTCTTGCGGTAGCCGGCCTCGACGTAGGACTTCTCATGCTGCTGCTGGAGGTATGATTGGATGGCATCAACTGAGCGGCGCGGCAGAGGCGCAACCGAGGCGTGGTTCATGAAGCAATAGTTGCGTGTGATCGCGAATTCTTCCCGAATCGCCTGCAGGTCCATCGTCACGGTCCCCAGTCAAAAACAACACCCAGCCGCCACCCGACCTCACATTGGGTGGACGCCGCAGAGCACAAGGTCTGAGTCACCCGCTATTAAGAAGTGTAGGTTCTATCACCGCAGGGTCAAACCGATAACCGATCGGCACATTCCACGAAACCGAGTAATGCCACGATCGCGGGCGTGCCGATAACTACATGCAACGGCATGGGTTATGATGATCGGACAAACGCCGGATGGGCGATGACGGACTCGAACCGCCGACATCTTCCGTGTAAAGGAAGCGCTCTAGCCAACTGAGCTAATCGCCCGATAACCACGGCAGGTGCCACGTAGCAGGCAGACGCCGAACAACTGCCTCCTGCCGGCTTCATTATACGCGCTTATCGACCAGCCGACACCATTCCGCCGAGCGGATGCCATGGAAAAAGCGATTGTCTTGTTGAGCGGTGGCATGAACAGCGCGGTGGCCGCCGCCTCGATGGCAGAGACGCACATCCTGCACTTGCTGTTCGCCAATCTGCACCACAGGCCGCTGGCGCGTGAATCGGAGGCGTTCGATCGACTGTGCCGCCACTTCAAGGTTCAGCATCATTGGCGTGTGGAACTCTCTCATTTTAAGCAAGTGGGCGGTAACGCCTTCGTCGATCCCAAACGGGACATCGAAGATGCCCTGACGCTCGAAGACGACGTCGCCGGCACATTCGTCGCCGGCTTGATGCCCACGCTGCTGGACGTCGCTGCCAGCTTCGCCTTTCGCATCGGCGCCCGGCACATCGTCACCGGCCTGTCCGAAGCGCTAAACGAGCCGGGGCCGGGCGTGGGCGTGATGTATCCCGACAACCGCCGCGAATTCATCTTGAATTACCAATACATGATCGAATCCGCCATGCCCGAACGCACGCAGATCAAAATCGAGACGCCGCTGATGGACTTCAGCCGCACCGAGATCGTCAAGCTGGGCCAACGCCTGAAGGTGCCGTTCGAATCGACTTGGTCATGCTATGAAGGCGGCGAAGCCCCGTGTGGCAAATGCTTCGGCTGCGCCAGCCGCGCCAGCGGATTCCTCCACGCCGCCGTCCCCGACCCACTCGTCCTACCAACTCCCGCCTAACCGACTTCCTCAGTGTGGCTGGCCCACGGCGGGCATCCACGACGTGACTTCGCCGGGATTTAGCAGATCGCGCTACATGCGCTCCAACGTCTGAATCCCAAGCAAACTGAGCCCGACCTTCAATGTTCGCCCGGTCAGTTCGCACAGACGCAAACGTGATCGGCGAAGTTCTTCCGATTCGGCATCGATGACCCGCACGCCGGCCTTGCGGTCGTAGAAAGTGCTGAACGACTTGCTGAGATCATACAAGTATTCAGTGAGCACATTGGGTTTGAGGTCTCGCCCGAGTTGCTCGATGACCTCGGGAAACTTGAGCAACTGTCTGGCCAACCCCGCCTCGCTGGGATGCTCGATGATCACCGGCGATCCATCCAAGGAGCCGCAGGCTTCAGCCTGCGCGGACTCACTTTCGGGGGTGACGTTCGCACTATCCGAAGGTCCGCGCGGGCTGAAGCCCGCGGCTCGTTGAGATTCGGAGGACTGAACGTCCGCTTTACGTCCGATGCTCTGGATCCGCGCGTAGGCGTACAGCATGTACGGCGCGGTGTTGCCGTCCAATGCCAGCATGTGGTCCCAACTGAACTTGTAATCGGTGGCCAGGTTGTGCGACAGCTCGAAATACTTGACCGAGGCAATGCCGATCACGCCGGCCATTTCGTCAATCTGCTCCGCCGTATAGCCGCGACGCTTCTCGGGATCGTCCTCGCCGGCTTGCAGAAAGGCGCGCGAACGCTCGACGGCTTCATCGAGCAGCGTCTTGAGCTTGACTGTGCCGCCTTCGCGCGTCTTGAACGGCGAACCCGCCTGATTCAGCAACATGCCGGTCGGCAAATGAACGGTCTCGACGTTCTCGTCCGCCCATCCGGTCATGGCCAGCGCCGCGAACAGCATGGCGAAGTGCTGCTTTTGCTGATTCCCGACCACATAAATGATTCGCCGGGCACCCATTTCTTGAAGTCGATACTTCAGCGCTGCCAGATCGGTGGTGGCATACCCGAAACCGCCGTCCGATTTCCGGATGATGAGCGGCAGCGGCTCATCGTCGCGCCTCGTGAACCCTTTGGGGAAAACGCAGATCGCCCCATCGCTCTCGACCGCCACGCCGCTGCCTTGCAATTCCTGCACCACGCCGGCAAGCATATCGTTGTAGAAGCTTTCGCCGCGATCTTCGAGATTCTCGATGCCCAGAGCGTCGTAGATCGCGTGGCAGTGCCGCAACGACTCGTCGCAGAATGCTCTCCATATAGTCCGCGTCTTTTGATCACCCGATTGCAGGTCCACAACGGCCTGCCGCGCCTGGCTTGCGAATGCCTCATCGCTATCGAATCGCGCCTTCGCTTTGACGTAGAACTCTTCAAGGTCTCCCAACTGCAAGTTGTCGGGGTCATTGAGCACGCGAGGCTCGGTCTCGCGCAGAAACTCGATCAACATCCCGAACTGCGTGCCCCAGTCGCCGATGTGGTTGATGCGATGGACGTCGTGCCCTTGGAATTCGAGGATGCGGGCAACGGCGTCGCCGATGATCGTCGGCCGAAGGTGCCCGACGTGCATTTCCTTGGCCAGGTTCGGGCTGGACATATCGACGACGACGACTTGAGGATTCGACACCCTGGGAATCCCCAAACGATCTTCCTCTTGTTGGGCGGGTGGAATCTCTCCGAGCGCTGCGGCGAGGAATTCGTTCTTCAGGCGGAAGTTGATGAATCCCGGCCCGGCGATTGTGGGCGGCTCGCAAAGGTCGTCGATCTTGAGGCCCGCGACAATCTGCTCCGCCAGTTCGCGCGGTTTGCGGCCCAGCTTCTTGGCGAGTCCCATAGCGCAGTTCGATTGATAATCACCGCGCTTCGAGTCCTGCGACGGCGCCACCAGCGGATCCGCCTCCGCGCCTTCGGCGCCCAGCACAGCGACCAGCGCTTCGGAAACTCGTTCAACTATGATTCTGCGGATGCTCTTCATAACGATGTATTCTGGCCACTAAGGCACGAAGACACAAAGTCTAACTCAAGTTGTTTCGAGTGTCTTGTGTTCGCTGAATTGCGAATCCGTCTTGCGGATGGGGGTCTCGGGCGGGGGGCATGACCCCTCGCTGGCGCTCGGGGCTCTGATTTGGGCTGCCGACGCTCTCATCACAGCCCGGAGTCCCCGCGCGCCGGGAACGGGTCAAGCTCAAAGTCGCAAACCGCATGAAGCGCGGCACCATCGCTCTCTTTTCGTACTTCGTACTTCGTACTTCAACCTCACGCGCTCTCCGAGCGGGCCCAGTCGACTTTGGGAGCGTCGCCCCACAGGAGTTCGAGGTCGTAGTACTCGCGGTGTTCGCCGTCGAAGACGTGTATCACGACGTCGATATAATCCATCAGCACCCATACTTCGCTGTCCAGGCGCTTGTTCTTGAACAGGCGCAGGCCAATCTTGTGAGCGTACTCGTCGATGTGATCGGCCGTCGCGAACATTTGGCGATCGGACGTGCCCGTGGCGATCACGAAGTAATCCGTCACCGAACTCTTGCCGCGCAAATCGAGGATGATGACATCCTCGCACTTGTCGTCGGACAGGATGCGGGCGGCTTCGATGGTGAACTGTCGGGGGTCGATCGGATTCATATGAAACACAGGTTAGCAGATCGGCCCCCGTAGGAAC
>JADFJZ010000047.1 GCA_022565195.1 Planctomycetota bacterium
GCCGTGCGATTCGGCCGATCGCGCTGCGTATGGTCATGGAACTCGCGCAATTGATCCGCGCGGACTTCCCCGATCGCACGCTGAGCGGCATCGGCGGCGTCGAGGACGGCGACGACGCAGCGATGTTCCTATTGGTGGGGGCGCACACTGTGCAAGTGTGTACCGGCGTGATGATCCACGGCTACGGCATGATCAACACACTGCGCGACGGATTGACGGCGTTCATGGCCAAGCACAACTTCGCGACCATCGACGACTTCCGAGGCCACAGCTTGCAGTACTTCACGACGCACGCCGACCTCGTCGCCCGCCAGGCAAAGGCCCGCGCCGACGCGAAGGCCAAGAGAGAAGACATGATCCAGGAGGACAGCGAATGGAGCGGCGACAAGTTCGTCGAGCAGAGTGACAAGCTTGTTTCGGAGTGATTCGAGGATCGTGGGGCTTCACACGATTGGGAAGAAATGAAAGACAGGAGTGAAACTTATGGCCGTAGCTGAACAAGGACTGTGGGTGACTGATCCGGAGGCCTATCGGAAGAAGATGGACGGCTTGCTTGACGGTCGTGATCCGTTGGAGGTCATGTCCGAGACTGCGGACGTGCTGGCTGGCATCGTGCGTGAGCACTCGCCTGAGCAACTGCGGAGCAGGCCTTTCGAAGGCAAGTGGACGCCCAATGAAGTGATCGGCCACTTGACCGATACCGAATGGGTCTACGGGTATCGCTTGAGGCTCATCCTGTGCGAAGAGGGTCCGACCGTGCTGGGGATTGACCAAGAGGCGTGGGTCACGCGGCAGGGTCACAATGAACGTGAACCGGAGGAGTTGGTCGCCGCGTTCCGCGCTTCGCGGGAGCAGAACCTGCGGATTTGGCGCGGGCTTTCGCCGGAAGACTTGAAGCGCGCCGGACAGCATGACGAGCGCGGTTCCGAAGCGCTTGGCCAGATGCTCCCGATGCTCGCCGGGCACGACCTGTCGCACATCGACCAGATCCGGCGCTACTTGGCGGCTATTGCAGGAGGTGCCTGAGGCGGCAATGGCATGCGGGACGGCGACAAGTTCGTCGAGCAGAGCGACAAGCTCGTGTCGGAGTGATTCGTGATTCGTGATTCGAGAGATTCCGATTGGGGTGCCACTGGCGACTTGGGAAGCGCAACTTCAACTCGGATGTTGCTGGGCCTTATGGAGGTTCTCTCGAGCGTTGATGTCGTCTGGTTTCAATTGCAGAGCGCGCCGGAACTGGGCCAGGGCCTCTTCTCTGCGGCCGACCGACATCAAGGCTGTGCCGAGGTTGTTGCAGGCCGGCACAAACATTGGGTCGATACGCAGGGCGGTGCGATAGTGGGCGATGGCCTCTTCGGGCTTTCCGCCTTTGAGCAAAATGTTGGCGAGGTTCACGTGGGCCATGGCGTATCTGTCGTCCAGACGCAGCGCTTCGGCATAGCAGGCCGCCGCTTTCGCGAACTCACCCTGCTTCTCCCAGGTAGTGCCCAGATTGTTGTGCGCGACCGGCAGGTTGCTGTTGCACCGCAGCGCTTCGGCATAGCTGGCCCGCGCTTGTTCCATCTTTCCCTGGCGAGCGAGCGCCATACCGACGTTGACATGAGCATCAGCGTAGTTCGGCCAGTTGGTCAGCGCCTCTCGGCAATGGGCCAGCGCCTTCTCAAGCTGCCCTTGGTGCAGCATGGCCACACCCAGGTTGTTGTGGGCTTCGGCGTAATCGGGGCGGAGTTGCAGTGCTTGCAAATAGCAGGCCTGCGCCCGTTCAAACTCACGCTGCGCTGCCCAAGCGGCCCCCAGGTTGTTGTGGGCACGGGCGTTCTCGGGGTGTGCCGCGATGACGCTGCTCCAGAGCGAATTGACGCTGCGGTAGTCCGCGTTACGCTCATAGGTCAAGTAGCCGCACGCAGCGACCATGACGCCGACCGCGCCGAGGGCCAGACGCGTGCGCGTACGATGCTGCACGACCAGGCGGCGCAGCAAGTGTTCGCCGCAACCAAGCGTGAGCACCACAACCGCCGCCAACGGCAGATACATGCGATGTTCCACCGCCAAGTCCCGGATCGGCATGATGCTCGACGTGGGCAACAAGATCAGAAAGAACGCTGCCCCCACAAAGCCCCACGCCCGCCGACGCCAAAGCGCCCATATTGTTCCCAGCAGGAGCAGCCCGATGACGATCGCGGGCAGCACGATCTCGCCCCATCCCTGCGCGACGGGCCAATCGTAATCGAAACAGAGCGGCGCAGGCCAAAACGCCAGCTTCAAGTAATGAAGGATCACGCCGGGTTGCGATTGAGCGTATTGCAACGGGGCGACGGCTTCGACATCGAACCTGAGCGAGAAGTACCGCGTTGGATCTTGGACGATCGACGGGCCGAGGAAGATCAATCCCGGCGCCGCCATGGCGAGGTACAAAGGCCAGCGTTTGCGGATCGCCCGGCCGATCGAGCCACTGAGGAGCGCAAAATCGAAGAGGAACAGCACCGGCAGGCAAGTGACCATGATCTCCTTGGCGCCCAAGCCGCACGAATGAGCAATGAACGCGGCGACATACCATCGCCAAGCGTGTCCCGACCGTGCCCCGCGAACCACGCAGTACAAAGTCAAAAAATAGAGCAGGCCCATCAACGATTCGCCGCGCTGAATGATGTACGTAACGCTCTGCGTTTGCAGCGGATGCACGACCCAAATCAGCGCCGCCGCCGGGGCCAGCCAGCGCGCAGACTGCGCATAGCGCTCGCGCAAAGAATCCAGCAGCAATGTGCGTCGAACCAATCCGTACAGCGTCAGGGCGGCGAGAATGTGGATGGCGAGATTCACGGCATGATAGGACCACACCTCCAGGCCGCTGATCGCATAGTTGATGGCCAAGGTGTAAAACAGCAGCGGTCGCAGCGTGCGCCCCATGGCATCCCAAGGCGGCCACAGATGCCGGATGCCGGGATTATCGACGATCCAGGGCAGATCATCGAAGATGAACGCCCCGCCGAAGCTATTGAAATAGGCCCCCATCCCGCATGCTGCAATCAGCAACGGGGCAGCAATCACAGCCCAGGAATTGGTCTTCGGGCATGTCGAAGCGCTTCGTCTCACGAGACCATTTCCCGTCACTCATTGCCGTTGCATACGACTCCACTCGCGGTTCGCCAGCCGCGCCTAACGCAGGCGGCGGAACTGAAGCGCGAGTCGAAAGTCGAGGAACACATAGAACGCCGTCATCCCTGCGATCATCAGCAGGCCTTCCCAGGGCATGAGCACGTGGCAGGTCTTGCCCCAATAGGATGTAGTATAGAACTCCGCGGGCGGGGGCCCGATGCTCCGGAGCACAATCCACGCGCCCGACTCGCAGTACAGAGCGACCTCGCCCAGCACGGCGAGCAGCCCCGCAAGGAGCGCGATTCCCGTCGCGATGAGAAAGGCCGGCGACTTGAGAAATCGGCCGAGCGAGTACGGGGGCGCCGGCGCCACCTCGGGATTCGGCCTGAGCAGCACCGCCAGTGTCAACACGCCGATCGCCGCCCCTTCGAGATTCAGAATCATATCGTTGAAGTCCAGATACTGAGGCTCGTGCCGGTTGAGCACCCAGTATTGGTAGCTTTCGTCGATCGCTCCGAGGATCGTCACCAGCAAGACGGTCTCACCGAACCGCGGCGTGACGGCGAATACGATGACCGCCAGCAGGGCATATTGCACGAAGTGAATGCTCTCGGTATTGATCATGAACAGCCGCGTATATGCCATCACCACGAATGCCGCCGTCACGACGCAATAGAAGATCTTCAGGAACTTCTGCGGAGCGTGCCGCAGGCGCGCGGGAATCATGACTGCGGCCACGAGCAGCAGGAGCAGGGCGACGACCGTGACCAGCGTGTTGGTTCCCGCCGGCGTGAGGCTGTCCTGAATCCACTTGGCGATGTGCTGGACGGTCTCGTGCGTGAAGATGTTGGCCACGAGGTATGCGAGCGCCAAGACCGTCGTGAATCGCTTGTGATTCGAAAGCCAGTTCAAGAGAGTTTCCCAATCGCAACATTTGAGCCGGGCATGGTACCAGAGCCCACGGTTGGTCCACAAGCAGCGGGAGCGCTCGGGAAACGACCTTGCGAAGTGGACACGCACTTGAACTCGCCGAAGTCCCTCCTCGGGCGCTGCTCGATTCCTCGGCTAGCTCTTCTTCGATCCCGCTTCATAGTAGTAGCCCAGCATGTCCACGGGCGAGGTGATGGCGGAGCAAATATTGGAGAGGTGGGAACTGATCCGCTTGTAGTGTCGGGCGAGCAACGCTTGTGCCGCGGGCTCCTTGGCCGGGCTTTCTTCCGCTTGCAAAATTTGTTGAACCAGGGAGTCCGTCTGCTGAGAGATGCCTCCCGCAGATTCGATGACTTGCTGAGCCACGATCACATCTCCGCCGCTGAATGCCTGCCGAGTTTGCGGCATCATTTGCTCGACCTTGCGGCGGACATCCTGAAGCTCGCCCACGTGCATCGAGGCATAGCGGGACGCGCCGCAGTACAGCAGGACCTCGAAGATATTCTTGCAATAGTCCCCGATCCGCTCGGCGTCCTTGGTGACGACCATCAGCATCATGCACGTGCTCGCATCTTCGCCGGGATTGACGGTCAAGTGAGTCAAGACGCGATAGCGAATACTGCGTTCCAACTCGTTGATGCGTCGATCGTTGGCATAGATTCCGTTACGGACTTTCTGCAGATCCGCGGCGCTGACGTTGTCGGGGCTGGTTTGAGAAAACACCCAATCTGCTTTGTCCAGCATTTGGTCGAATCTCTGCAGCATCTCGCGAAGCGCATCCCCGCCGCGGAACGCTTCGATCAGGTTCTTCAGCATTGCGGCACCTCCTGCCGGCGGCCCTTCCTACCGGAACAGCGAAAATACGTAGATACACACGACCGGCATCACGACGAACATACCCGCAATGTAGAGCAGTGCAACGTATCGGTTGCGGGCGACAAACCGAGCCAACAACTCAGACAAAGAGATCGGTATCCGTCGCAACGGGATAAAAATCGCAGCCCCGATCAAATTGAACAGCAAATGCACAAACGCCACCATGACGGAGCCGCTGGTCGGCGCGGCGGCAGCGGCCAGCAGGCCGGTGCAGGTCGTTCCAATGTTGGCGCCCACCATATAGGGAAAGACCTGCCTGAGCGTGAGCACGCCCGCGCCCACAAAGGGAATGATCAGACTTGTCGTCACGCTGCTCGATTGCACCATGACGGTGATGACGATTCCCACAATCAGAGCCACGCAGGCATTGGAGAAGAAGAAGCGTCGGAACAACGCCTCCAGTCTTCCGAGCATCAACCCCTTGAGTATGCGGACCAGCATGATCAGGGCGACGAACAAGAAAAACGCGCCGGTCAGTGCGACAATTATGCCGACGGCATTGCTGTCCAGATTCAATCCGTCGGCCAGGAAATGTTTGTACTGGTTGATCAATGGCTTGGTAATCGTGCTGATGAACCCCCCGCCGATCTTGAGATCCTCCGGCAAATTGAATACGTTCGCCAACCACTGCGCCGGCGTACTGAGAAACCCGAAGAAATACTCCAGCGGCAGGAGTAAACAGACGGTCAGATAGTTGAAGATGTCGTGGACGGTGGCCGCGGCGAACGCCGCCCGGAACTCGTGGCGGTGGCGCAGATGCGCCAGGCTCACCAGTGTATTGGTCACGCTGGTCCCGATGTTGGCTCCCATGATTGCCGGAACCGCGTGCCGTGGATCGAGCGTGCCGGCGGCCACCAGCGCGATGATGAATGAAGTCGTGAATGACGAACTCTGAACGATGGAAGTGATCAGAATCCCTACTGCCAAACCGACGAACGGGTTATTTGCAGCAGCGAACAATTTGTGAATGCTGGCGTCGTTGGCGGGATCCTGGGCGTAGGTTTTGAGTCCCCCGCCCATCGCCTTTATCGAAACGAGGAACAAGTACAGAAAGAACATCGCGCCGGCGATGCGGATGCAGGTCGTCATCCAGCCTGACGACTGATGCGCAAGGACGGGCGTAGGACACACCTGCGCGGTCCCTGCTTCGGAAGTCCCGCCCGGCAATGTGGCGGCGTCTGAGGATTCGCTGACCATATTCAGGATGTTCCCAAAAACAGGGCTCGGCGCGATGAGTCTTCAGACCCGTGGTGCTGTAGCGCGCGGGAGCTTAGCCCAGGCATGTGTGGATTGCAATGGAATAGTATCAAAATGCGTCACACGCTGGCGCCCATGCGGGCTGGCGCTGAGAGTGGTTTACACTTGGCAGTGCGGCGAGTATGATTCACCGACGTTGCGGCGGATGATTGGGCGCCCCCGAAGCCGCCGCAACACCGATTCCTCTAGCGGGTTCTGGGCTCGGGCATACGGGTCAATTCCTGCACCAAGACGCACCCGGACCTCGAACCCCTCAGGGGCAACTGCAATCGTATGTTCCAATTCAAATGGCAGACGCCCGCCCCCGATTCCGAGAACATCGTCTTCATGGTTCTCGGCGTGACCGTGGGCGATACTTATCCCGGCAAGCTGATGGCGGCAGTGAGCTTTTCGGCCCGTTCCACACTCAATTCCACTTCGACACGACTGCGGGAGGTCTCACTTGGCTGACGCCCCAGCGACAGACAGAGTCTTCAGCGGCCATCCGCCGGGCTATCGCCGCCGGCGCGTGCAGAACTGGTTCTTCCTCGGGCTGACATACGCATCGTACTACCTGTGCCGCTACAACCTGGGCATCATCTCCCCTGAGCTGAAGGAGGGGCTCGGCTTCTCGAACAAGCAATACGGCGCCATTCAGACCGCGCGCGACGGGGCCTACGCCGTCGGGCAGTTCGTCAACGGTTTGTTCACCGACCGCATCGGCGGCAAGCAGGCCATGACGATCGGCGCTGTCGGAACCGTGATCCTGAACCTGGCCTTCGGTCTCGTCGCTTGGTCGAACATCGGCTGGTTGTTCTTCGCGCTTCTCATCATCCGGCTGGCGGATGGCTACGTGCAGGCCTTCGGCGCCCCGGGCATGGTCAAAATCAACACCGCCTGGTTTCGCCGGCAGGAACGCGGCTCGTTCGCGGGCATTTTCGGCATCATGATCAATCTGGGCCAAATGGGCGTCGGGCAGCTCGCGCCCCTGCTGGCTACGGGCTTCGCGGTCCCGCTGATCTTCTTTACCATCACCGTCCCGCAGCTTGATTGGCGGTACATGTTCATCGTTCCTCCGGTGATCGTCGTCGTCATCGTGATCCTGATGAACTTGACGGTGAAGAACCACCCTGAAGAGGCCGGCTATCGGATCGTCCATGACGAAGAGGATTCCACCGACGATCCGCACGAACACATTCACCTCGGCGAAGTCTTTCGTAAAATCACTTCGAACCCCATCGTGTGGATCGTCGCGGGGGCGTACTTTTGCACCGGGTTTGTCCGAGCGGCGATTTATGATTGGTACGCGATCTACTTGAAAGAGGTCTGGTCCGTGGAGAAAGTGGGCGAAGGGAAGGCGGTTTTTTGGTGGTTCGCCGTCGTGCTGCTGCCCGTCATGGCCTCCGCCGGCTCGCTGGCCTCGGGCATCATCTCGGATAAGCTTGTCAAGGGCCGTCGGGCGCCGGTCGCCGCGGTGCTCTATGCCATACAGGTCGTCTTTATTGTGCTGGCGGCCGTGATGTCTCAGGGAATGTTCTCCGGATCGGTGACGTTGGCGCTGGTGCTGATTCTCGGGATCCACACAGGCTGCAATGCAACGCACTCCATCCTTGGAACGGCTGCGGCCATGGACGTCGGCGGACGGAAGATGGCGGGTTTCGCAGCCGGTGTGATCGATTCGTTCCAATACTTCGGCGCCATGCTTGCCGGGTTCGGGCTCGGCTCCTTGCTCGACGCGTACGCCATACCCGCCACGGCTGGGCAGGGAAGCGGTGCCGATCCAGTGATCAACCCG
>JADFJZ010000048.1 GCA_022565195.1 Planctomycetota bacterium
GTGCCGGCGTCGGGCGCTGCGCGAATCCAGTCGCCTGTCTCCGTGCTGACCCACGCAGTGGGCGTGCCGGCGTCTCGGGCGAGGGCTTTACTCGACTTGAAGCTGAGTTCGAGCGTGCTGCCGACGATCAGATCGACGGTGCGCTGTTCCGCGGGCAGAACCACTCCTGAGGACTGAGGACGGAGGACTGAGGACTGAGAACTGAGGGCTGAGGGCTGAGGGCTGAGGACGTACGGCGGAGGATACACGGTCAGGCGCAGCGCAGTGACTCGCGGGCGGCTGACCACCCGGATGCGGCCTGGACGGTCTTCCGTCGAGTCGTCGCCGGCCTCGAACCAGTAACGTATATCTTGTGTCACCGTGTTGATGGTCCAGGCATAGCGGTCCGCCGCGGACTTCGGCAAGCTCAGTCGAGTCGCGGGCCGGAATGCGCCGGGCTCTGGGCTCCGGGCTACAGGGGAAGCACCTGTAGCTTGAAGCCTGAAGCCTGAAGCCTCTTCAGCGGCGGGCGCAGCCCGTTGGACCCGCTGTGCCGATTGGACCCGCTGTGCGGGTTGGATCCGCTGTGCGGGGCCTTCGCGGCGCATGACCGTCTTCTCCAGTCCACCTGCGGTGGACATGAAGAGATAGGCCCGCAACGAATCGCTCTGCCCCTTGGTCACTTCCATCGAAACGACAACGGATTCGCCGCTGGCGATGAGCAAATCTTCGGTGAGCGGCTGGATCTGCACGGTCCGGGGCCATTGCGTCGGTGCGAAGGGCAGCAGGAAGCGCTGGACGCCCGTACTGAGCCAGGGTGAGCCGACGGCCGCGAAGATGCCCATGGCCGCCAGAGGCACAACGGCAAGCCCGGTTGTTCGCCAGACGGGCATCGCCGTCAAAGCGTTCTCGATCGGGACCGATTGGACAATGCGCTCTGTGCGCTCGATGAGCTTTTCCTGGAGCGGATCCTGCAAGGTGTAGTCTTCGCTAATGAAGCTGACCGCGCTGGTCAGGCGATCTTCAAACTCCGGGAAACGCTCTTCGATCTTGGTGGCGATATGCAATGTGCTGAGCCGCGAGCAAAGCGGCGGCCAAATGTGTCGGCTGATGATCCAGGCGAGCAATACCAGCCAGGCCACGCCAAACCCAAAGCGGAGCAGGCTCGGGAACCACAAAGCCCAGTCCAGAATGAACAGGGCCAGCAGCGAACCCGCGCCGCCGAGGACGGCCAGCGCCACGCCGTGTATCAGCAGCAACCGTCGGGCGCGCTGCTGCATGGCCTGCAGTCGAACGATGACCGGCAAACTCGAGTACGAAGAGCTGAGTGCCGCGCCCCGCGGCGGACGTGCCGGGTCCGTGGCGTGCCCTGGCTCGGGTTGCGTTGTGGGTCGAGAAGCGGTCATACTTCACTCGCGAGGCGATTGTTCAAAATCGGCAAGTCTCCATTATCGAGTCTCCCTTTCCTACGTCAGGCCGTTGAGCTTGCGGAGCGTCCATTCGGTCGTAATCAACAGGACGAAGATCAACAGCGCCAGTTTGGAATCCCAAATCGTCTCCGTGATGTCGTCGGGCATCACGTATTGGCGGTCCGGAATCAGTTCATGAACCGATGCCGCATCGCCCGGGTGAACGACACTGCCGCCGGTCAATTCGGCAAGTTCGCTCATCAGCCGGAGGTTCGCCTCCGGCCTGCGACTTTCCAAAGACACTTGCCGTACGTCGACCAGTGCGCTGACCCGGGGCACGTCGAGGGCGTATTGTTCCGGATCGAAGATGAGTTCAATCTGGCCCGCCGCCTCGGGGACGAAACTGCCCTGGAAGCGTCTCGAATTCGCCGTCAGGCGAGTCAACAACACATCACCGATCTTGATGCCCGTCGCACTGTGCATGAGGATCGCGACCTGATCAGGCAACTCGGCAGCCGGCGCGGCCGCTTCAAAGTCGAGCGAGACGACCACGGGCGAACGCGGATCCACCTTACGGCGATCCGTGCGCAGGGAGATTTCGGTGGCGGGACGGAGTTTCTTGTTTCGGCCCAGGTAGCGCATGACCTGAATCCAATAAGTGTCAAAGAAGCCTTCGCCTTTATGACGTCGCCAGCGCCAGGAATCGTCCGAACCCTGATAGAATGTCCTGCCCGCGCCGTGGCGGCCGACGACCACCAATGGCAGTGCCACCGGCAGGGCGCCCTGCTCGTGGGTCAGGGTCGGATGCTGCAGCAGAACCTCCGTGCCCGGTCGGGCCTGTGTCACGGAGTGGAACCAATACCACATCGGCAAATGTTGGAAGGCCTGTTCGGCCTGCTGCTGATCCAACAACAGACGCATGATCGGGCTTTCGCGCCCGGCGGCTGTCAGCTCCGGACGAAACCCGGTTCGAGCGAACACCACGAGGTCGTCCGGCTTACGCTGACTGACATCCACGGGGATGAGCCGTTCGATGGGCGTGCCGGAGAAGCGCTGGGGTCCGTACCATTCGCCGGCGATCAGCCCGAAGCCGCCGCCGCGACGATTGACGAACTCGACGATCATCTCCATCTGCGTTCGGCTGATCCAACCCTCGCGCGGGTCCACGTCGCCGAACACAATCACGTCATACTCGTTCAGCTCCTCTTGATCGCGTGGGAAGCGCCGGATCGGCCGGTCCCCCTCTTGCGGAAAATCCCGATCCGCCGACAACAACAGCGTGCTGGAGATGATCGACTCTTCGAGCAGCAGCGTGTTCTTCAAATAGCGGTACTCATAGCGCGGGTAGCCATCGACATACAACACCCGAATCTTGTCGTCGATGACCATGATCTGGAGCTGCTGGATATTGTTCGTGGTTTCAAGTTCCTCCGCGAGCGCTGGAATCTCCACGACCAGGTTCTGCTGCCCGACGGAACGGGGCGTGAATTGCAATTCGACTTGCTGCGCGCGGGTCGAACCCGCTGTGCGGGCGCCTCCGTGAGCGCGCAGCGTCTGACTGTCATACAGTTCGTTGCTCACTGTGTCGCGCAACATGATCTCAAAGGCAGTGCCTTCCGGCAGGCCCGTTTCATGCACCGTGCAATCAATGGCCGCCCGGTCACCGACATACACGTGGCGATCCGACTTCACATCGTGCACCGCCAGATCGACAGGCGGCCGGGGCGAGCCCAAGGGAATGATGTAGACGCCCGCGCCGCGCGCCCGGGAAAGGCTCGTGACTTTGCTCCAATCGGTCTGGTGGGTCGGCTGGCCGTCGGTGATCAGGACGATGCCGGCTAAGTGCGTGTCAATACACACGGAAAAGACTTGTTCCAACGCGCCGGCGATATCGGTTTCCTGGCCGCTGGGCTCTTCCGCGAGAATCTGCCCGGCGACAACAGCCGCATCCTCGAGTGTGACGATATCCTGTTGCTCCGACAGCGAGCCGGCGAATCGGAAGACGCGCAGTTCATGCAGGGTCAGCAAGTTGCCCAGCAGGGAAGACTGAGGACTGAGTGCTGAGGTCTGAGTGCTGAGGAAAGGCTCCGGGCTCCGGGCTTCAGGGGAAGCACCTGTAGCCTGAAGCCTGAAGCCTGAAGCCTCGTCCATAGCGGGACTGAGTGCTGAGTGCTGAGGAGTGGCGAGGATCGTTTCGAGCAGTTTACGGCGCTCCCAGCCCTGCGAGGGTCTTGCGGGGGGCACCAATCCGGCGAGTTGGCTCCATTCGTTGTTGTTGTAATGGTCCGCGCGCGCCATGCTGGCCGACTGGTCGATCAGAATCGCCACCGTGGAAGGTTCGGTTCGGTCTCGGCGATCCACAAGCGCGGGGCTACAAAGCAGCATGAGGGTAAACAAAATCAGCAACGCCCGGGCACCGGCCATCAGCACCCGCGCGCGAACCGTGCCGCCCTCGTGCCGGTAGATGAGAATCACATAGGTCGGCACGACCAGTATGAGAATGAACCACACCCATGCCTCGAATGGTGCGAGCCATTGCAGGCTGACGCGATGGGCCGTGAGCGGTGCTCCATGCAGGTCCAGGCGATCCAGGCTCAGCAACCATTCCAGAAAACTTCGCACGCCGATCATCCTTCTTCAGGCTTCGGGCTTCAGGCTTCGGGCTACAGGCTTCGGGTGCTTCCCTTGAAGCCGGGAGCCCGGAGCCTTTCCTCGTGTCGTTCGTGGTCGAACCACATCGCCAACAGCGTCTCACTCAGCAGCAGCAGCAGGACGGCGTAGACCATCATGGACGCAAACTCGGAACGTCCGCCGCCGACCCATTCAGCGTCTGTCGCGCGTGCGACAATGTACTCCAGATCACAATCGAACGCCTGCCTGATTTCATCTTCAGTCAAGGGCGTCAGGTCGCTCTCGAGCGGGTTGAGGTTGACGATCATGGGATCTTCGACGCCGGGCATGTGCAGGCGGTATGCACCGGCTCGATCCAGATGGTCAAAGCGAACGCGGAATCCGCCGGCGCGGCCGTCAGAGCCCCGAGGGGCCTCAAAGCCTCGCGAGGCTTCGATGGCCAACTGGGCTGCGGTGCCATCGGGTCTGTGAATCAAGTATTCCTCGCCGCCGGCGGAGATGACGGCGATGTCTTCGATGAACGAGTCGCCGACCGTGAAGTTTCGATTGGCGGCGCCCGCAGGCGCGACGTGCTGGACCAGATTCATGACCAGCGTAATGAAGTCGCCTTTGGCAGGCAGATTGGTCCACGCCATGTTCGCAGTTGTGCTGACCAGGACACACTTACCCGCACCAATTCGTCTCTCGGCGATGGCGGGATCTCCGCTGGTGTAACGGATCAGCGTGCGCCCTGTATCCAGCGCGGTGGCCATTTTGATGTACTGGTGCACGTGGGCACGGAACAACCCGCTTTCCGGCCTACCCTCGAAATCGGTCTTGAGCGGCTCCGCGAGCGTGCCGGCCGCGAAATTGACGAAATTCGACTCCGAGACTTCGACGAACGCCGGCTCGATCAGGCGGCCCGGCAATAGGGCCCTAGCGGCTTTGTTGTAGTGTTCAAGATCGACCAAATCACCCAGGAAGAGCAACAGCCCACCGCCATTTTGCACGAAGCCCTCAAGACGCTGCCAAGTGTCTTCGCCCAGCCGCTTGACGTTGCACAAGGCCACAACGTCCACGGAACTCAGGTCGCGACTGGCCAGCTCATCCTCGGCAATGATCGTCGGCGCCAGCCCGCTGAGATCAGCCGCGGCGGATCCCGGATCGACCTGGCGATCCGGCGCCAGCGCCGGCGCCAGCGCAACATCGAGGTAGCCCGCGTGCCCGCGTAAGCGTGTCGCGCCGGGTTTGCCGTCGACAATCAGGATCGGAACTTGCTCGCGCGCCTCCACCACGACAAGACGGGTATTGTCAAGTTTCAAAACATCGCCGGGCAGCGCCCGCTCATTGGATTTCGCGAGCAACGTGGACTGGATCGTGTGCAGGCCGGGCAACTCGAATTCAATGGCAAATGACAACGATTGGGACGCACCGGCCTCCAGAGGCTCGATCGTGAATTCGCGAATCTGCTTGCCATCGATGGCGATGCGAACCTTACACTCGGCCGACCGGCGCGCCGCCAGGTTCGTGATTGTGTTCACAATCTCGGCAACCTCGCCCGCGCCGACCAGATTCGTTTGAGGTGCGAGGTAGGTGTTGGCCAGGTTCGGCGTATCGTGATCATAGACGTCATGGAGCACCAGTGAGGCGCTACGAGTGATTTCATGTGCGAGCGATTTCAGTGACTCCAGAGGACTGGGGACTGAGGACTGAGTGCTGAGAGCTGAGTGCTGAGTGCTAAGCGCCGGAGCTTCGGCGGGCTGAAGGGTCGGCTTGGCAAAGTCACTGAACACGTAGACCGTGTGTCGTGGGTGCTCCTCCCGGAGCGAAGCAATCAAGTCGCGCACACGCCGAAGCGCGCCGATCAAATCGGAATGCCCATGTCCGGGCTTTGCTGTTTTCAAGAGTCGGCCGGCCAGTGCCCGATCAAAAATGGGCTTGCGGTTGACCTGCCGCGCAGGATACCCCATCCAAAAGAGGGAGACAGGATCTCTCGTGGGCAGATCCTGGAGCAAACGGTAGGCGAGTTCGATCTGCATGTCGAATGCTCTTCGCGTGGGCTCGCCTGATTCGTGCGGGTCGTTGCGAGCGGACATCGAGAAAGAGTCGTCCAGCACGAAGATATGGTGAGTGCGTTCCGCAAACACAGCCGGCGCCGCGCCGGATTGCAGAAATGGACGGCCCATCGCCAATCCGAGCAAAACCAGCAGAGTGATTCGCAGCGCCATGAGCAAGAGTTGTTCGAGGCGGGTCCGGCGGATGGTCTTTCGATTGGCGGCAAGCAGAAAGCGCATCGCCGCCCAGGCAACGGTGCGGTAGCGCCGGCGATTAAGGATATAAATGACGATGGGAATGAGCGCCAAGCCCATGCCGGCCCACAGAAAGGCCGGATTGATAAAAGGGACGGCGGCCGGTGGCATCATCGTATTCCTGCGTTTCGCGTGGCCAGATAGGTGCTCAAGGCCACATCCAAAGGATCTGCCGTGTTGTAGAGTTCGTAGTCCAAGTGCAGTTCCCGGCAGGTCTTTCGCAGTTTGGCCAGGAAACCGTCAACCTCCTCGAGGTAGTTCTGTCGCAGTGTCGCGGGCTCGGACAGAATCTTGCCGGCCTGTTCCATGCCCGAGAACATCGTCGGACCGCTGAAGGGAAATTCCAGCTCGGCCGGGTCCATCACGTGGCACAGGATGATCTCGTTCTTGCTGTAGCGCAGACGCCTGAGCCCGCCTTCGATGTTGGACGGGTCATCGAAGAAATCGCTGATCACAATCAAGAGGCTGCGCCGTTTCACTCGTTCCGCGAGGTTGGTCAGCACTTTCAGCAACGACGTCTTCGTCGGCCCGGTGCTGCCCTGAAGTTCGTTGATGATGGTCTTCCACTGGGCGGGATGATTGCTGGGCCGGATGAAGCGCTGAACTTCGTCGGCGAACAGCGCCAATCCCACAGAGTCGCGCTGTTTCAGGGCCAGATACGCCAGGGACGCCGCGATGCAGATGCCGTAGTCATGCTTGCTCATCGGCGCTTTGGGCGAGCGGTAAGTCATGGACTCGCTGCAATCCACGGCAATGACGCAGGCGAGGTTGGTCTCCTCTTCATACTGTTTGATGTAGTACTTGTTGGTTCTGCCGAAGACCTTCCAGTCGATGTGCCGAATATCGTCGCCCTGCGTGTACTGGCGATGTTCCGCAAACTCGACGGAAAACCCATGGTACGGCGAACGATGCATGCCGCTGATATACCCCTCGACCACCAGCCGCGCCCGCAAGTCCAGCGAACTGATCTTGGCCAGCGTCTTGGGATCAAGATAGCGACGGTAATCACTGGGAGAGGACTGAGTGCTGAGTGCTGAGTGCTGAGTGCTGAGTGCCGAAGCTGAGGAGTCCATTGCGTATGTCGCCATGTCATGCTCTGACGCCCCAAGGGCGCCAAATGTCCTACTTGTCGATTGCCAGCGATGCGCGCAGGCCTCCAATGATCCTCGCCACTTCTTCTGCCTGGTTCATAAAACGCTCAAAGTTGGAACGGTCCAAATAGCCGACATCGCAGGCCACACAAAGTTGTGAGCGACGCTCTGCACAGGATGATTTCGCGATGGAAAGAAACCGATGGAACTCCCGCGGCCGATGCCTCTCAAAACCCTCTGCTATGTTGGACATCATCGAAACGGCTGCACGCTGAATCTGTCTCTTCAGGCCGAAGTCTTGGGAGAACGCCCCGTGACCTGTGGAGTCGTAAACGGCGCGAGTGAGTTCTCTGGCTTTTTGCCAGGCGATCAAGTCTTCGAAACGCCTGATCGATCCGGGCCTTTTCGACCTTTCTCGAACGGTTGTCTTTATCGGATCCATAACTCAGCACTCAGCACTCAGCACTACTTAAACACGCTCTTGTCCATTTGACTGGCGAGTTGCGATTCGTCTTCCT
>JADFJZ010000049.1 GCA_022565195.1 Planctomycetota bacterium
GTCGAAACTCCTGAGGTTGTGATGCCTGTCATGATGGTGTTTCCTCACGCTTATTGGTTCATCGATAGCGCCTTGGCGAGCTTCATTGAGCCCGCCGCGGCGAAGATCGCAGCAGTGTGACTGGGCATGAATGCTGTCCTCATTCCGACACCCACAGATCGACGACCAGGAACCCGAGGGTCATGGCCACAACGAGCAACGCGCCGACGAGCCGCGGTGGGGCCGGGACCGGCACGTCAAACCGGCGGCACGCCGCGCCGATGCAAAAGCAGAGCACGAGACCGATGACGATCCTGTTCATTTTTGATCTCCACGAGTCCGGCGTATGGGCAAGGCCACGACCCCACCATACTTTTCGCTTCTTATGTTCCGCTCGCCGTAGTGCCGGTGGGACCTCCACAGAGGTGTCTTGGTGGACGCTGAGGCCGTCGGCTCGCAGGCGAATATGGATTCGGACGTTCGTTCGTATTACCGTCCAATAAATGATATTCCGAAGCGGTCTCTAATCGTGCGGCAGCGGCGGAAAGCGTAGGCGAGCTCCATCGACAGGGGGGACGAACAAACAGATCAAGATGCGTCGCCCGTGATGATTTGAACGCCGGCGGTCGTCATGTCGTGCAGCGCGGCCGCTACATCGCCAGCTTGTAAGTCAACGCCGCGACAGGCGTCGGCGAGCAGATATGTGGCGAATCCCAGCTCCTGTGCATCCAGGGCTGTGAACTTGACACAGTAGTCGGTGGCCAGACCGAGGACATAAGTTTCCGTTACGCCGGCTTGCTTGAGGTAGAGATCCAGCCCAGTGGACTTGCGGTGTCCGTTGTCGAAGAAGCCGCTGTAGCTGTCGATTCCCGGGTCCGTTCCTTTTCGGAAAACCTTTCGTATGTGACTCGTATCGAGATCGGGTGCAAAGGCGGAGCCAACAGTGTTTTGGACGCAGTGAACGGGCCACAACGTCTGCTGCATGCCATTCAAATCAATCATATCCCCGGGCACCTTGCCCGGATGACTCGCGGCAAAGCTGGCGTGATTGGATGGATGCCAATCTTGCGTAGCCACGACCAGATCGAAGCGCTGCTGAATGTGATTCGCAAGCGGGATCACCTGGTCACCATCAGGGACAGGAAGAGCGCCCGCCGGGAGAAAATCGTTCTGCAAATCGACGAGGATGAGGGCCTTCAAGGGGACGTACTCCCGCTCACTCATGATTGACGCCGCGGACGCGCAGAATCTGAGCTGTCTTGAGATCGAACAACCGTTTCTCAAGCCCAACCGGATATTGGTGGGGATTAGTGAATCGTCTGATGCTGGGGTCGAGTTGTGCGAGCTGCCCTGCCACGCGATTTCGGATTTCGTTGATCGGAGGGGAGTCGTAAACGAATTCGCCGTCGCGGAATACCGGTACGAGCAGTTCCTCGAACTGCGTACTTCTGGGAATCTGCTTGCGGCGCGTCATGTCCGATGGATCCACGATCGTGCAACCGTCGTGCAGGCCGGTCAAGGTATCGTAGATCACGTCCGCGACAAATTTGTCTTGGAAACGATAGCGCCTGACCTGATGGATCCCCGGCGTGGTTGTCTTGATGGACTGTTCGGACACCTTGGTCTTATAGCACCACTCGCCCCCAGGGTCGCGCAGGGCGGTCATTTTGTATACACCGCCCATGGCGGGCTGATCATAGGCCGTGCTCAACTTGGTGCCCACGCCCCATACGTTGATGGCGGCGCCTTGGCTTTTCAGGCTGCTGATGATGTGCTCATCCAGGTCATTGCTCCCGACGATGACGGCATCGGGGAAACCTGCTTCATCGAGTATCTTTCGCGCGTGTATACTGAGGTAGGCCAAGTCGCCGGAATCCAGTCGAATTCCAAGCAGTTCGTGGCCCCGCTGCCGCAAACTCTTGCCGATCTGAACCGCTCGTCGAACACCCTCCAAAGTGTCGTAGGTGTCGACCAGGAATATGCAGTTGTTGGGCAGGATTTCGGCGTACTTGGCAAAAGCCTCCTGCTCATCATCAAAGGCCATCACCCAGCTATGAGCGTGAGTTCCCTTGATGGGAATTCCGAAGAGCTTTCCCGCAAGTACGTTTGAAGTGGAAGCGCAACCGCCGATATAAGCGGCGCGGCTGACAGCCAAGCCGCCATCAATACCGTGCGCTCGGCGCAAGCCGAACTCGATAACGGGATCATCTTGAGCAGCGCGGCAAACGCGAGCGGCTTTCGTGGCGATGAGAGTTTGGAAGTTGATACTGTTGAGCAGGGGAGTTTCCAGCAGTTGGCACTGGATGAGCGGGCCTTGCACGCGGATGAGAGGCTCCTGCGGAAAGACAACCGTTCCTTCCGGGATCGCGTCAATGCTGCATTCAAGTTGAAGGGTGTGCAAGTAGTCGAGAAACGCGGCTTCAAAAAGTGGTTGGTCGTCGCTGCCGCGCAGCTCGGCGAGGTATTCGACGTCGTCACTGTCGAAACGGAAACTCTTCACGATGTCGATGACATAAGCGAGTCCGCAAGTGATACTGAACCCGCCGCCGAATGGATTGCGGCGAAAGAAAAGGTCAAAGACGGCTTCCTTATGCCCGATCTGCGACTTCCAATACGCATAGGCCATGGTCAATTGATAAAGGTCGGTCAACATCGCCAGCGATTGCTTGTAGATATGAATTGAGCTTTGCATACGCACGATCCCGGGTTTGTGAGCGTGGGCCAAACGCGTTACGCGGCCTGACTTTTGGGCCTGGGCCGGTCGAACCTGCGTCCATCATACTCATTTTGTGCTCCCATCGCACGTGAGGCTGCGGCAGGCAATGTCTCGGCGTGTCAACGAGCGGCCGATGCTGGTGCGATTGAGGGAATCCCGCCGGGATGCAGTTTCATGCAATACAGAGAGCGTCTGGTGGAATTGTATACCCAGAATACACCACGGGCTTTCAGGGGTACGGGCATTGCGGTACAATGGTCAAGGGTCTTTACATGTCTTGGACGCAGGTTTCGCTATGAGCAGCCGACTTCAGTCTCCAACAGATCGGCCGGAACAGCCCTATGCAGGTATCGGCGCGGGCCCGGGTGATTGGCAACTCCGCCTGTCGCTTGTCGTTCAGACGATGCGTGAGATGAGCCTGCAGACGGATCCGCAGGCCATGGTACGTTCCTACATCAAGCGAATGTCTTCGCTGCTGCCGTCGGACCGCATGGTGGCTGTGAGTCGGCGAGACTTGGAACCGCCGCGCTATCGCATCACGCGCTCAAGCTTGTGGAAGGAAGAAATCAACCCGTGGAAAGAGAGGGATCGTCTCCCCGTGCTTGAAGGCGGCTTGCTCGGCGAATTGGTTTATGGTGACGAGCCGAAGGTGATTGACGAAATCCAAGTAGCTGATGATGATCCCTCTGCGGAGTACTTTGCCGGGCAGCGATCTCTCGTGGCGATCCCACAGTATGATCGCGGTGTAGCGCTCAACATGGTCGTCATGATGCGCGCCCAACCGGGGGCGTTCGATCGCGAGCGTTTTCCGGAGATGGTGTGGATGTCGAATCTCTTCGGCCGGGCGACGCACAATCTTGCGCTCTCCGAGGAATTGCAGGCGGCCTACGATGCCGTTGATCACGAAATGAAAGTCGTCGCCGAGATCCAGCGATCCCTGCTTCCCGCGCAGCTTCCGCAGATTCCGACGCTGCACCTTGCCGCGCACTACCAGACGTCGCATCGCGCCGGCGGCGACTATTACGATTTCTTCGAGTTGCCGGAAGGAAAGTGGGGTATCTTGATCGCCGACGTGAGTGGCCACGGAACGCCGGCAGCCGTCGTGATGGCGATATTGCACAGCATCGCACATACTTATCCCGGGCCGGCGACGCCGCCGGGTGAACTGCTGACCTACGTGAATCATCACTTGACGGAACGCTATACGGTGAATAATGGGAGCTTCGTTACGGCATTCTACGGCATCTACGATCCGTCTTGCCGCACATTGACTTACGTGTCCGCCGGCCACAATCCGCCTCGTATAAAACACTGCTCCAAGGGCACGATGACAGCTCTCGACGCAGCTCAAACCCTGCCGCTCGGCATCATGCCGCGTGTCGATTTCGCGGATCACTCGATCAAGCTCAGTCCTGGGGATCAAATCATCTTCTATACAGATGGTATCACCGAAGCCATGAACCCGTCCGGTGAGTTGTTCGGCCTGGAGCGATTGGACCAAGTGCTGGAAGATTGTAGCCAAGACGCGGACGAGTTGATCAGCGCCGTCGTGAAGGCGGTCGACAGTTTCGGATCGGGTCGACCTCCCGATGATGATCGTACGATTCTTATTGCCAAGGTTCGGTAGGACGCTGATCAGGTAGGCAGGGTTCTTCCGAATGGAATCGGCACCAGCCGCCGCGGCCAGTTGTTCAAGGCGTGGCGTCGCTCAGGTCTTTGCCGGCGGCGCGCCGCCGATTCGAAGAAAACCCTTAAGGACAGCGCCACCTTCAATCTCCAGAACGGACGCTTCCAGATCGCCGATGAGATGCCCGGTTTTTCCGATTTTGACAGACCCGCGGGCCGTCACATCACCCTGAATCTTGCCCCTCACGGTAAGATTGCCGGCTTTGATCCTTGCACGGACGTGGCCTCGTTTCTCGACCACGACATCGCCACAGGTCACCAACTCCCGAACGCTGGTATAGTTCTTGATCGCGTAATCTTCGAGAATAAGACGCTTGCGGCAGTGCGGGCAGAAAATGGACATGGCCCGCCTGGACACTTCGCACTCATTTTGGCAGTGCGTGCAGACGACCGTCTTCGATCCGGAGGCATACTCCGTGGAGACCAGCGGCATGGAAGAACCCGCAACAACGACAACGTCAGATTCACCACATCGTCTTCAGGCGGCAGAGAATCTCTACTTCTTGAACTCGTCGGGTCCGGCTTGGGCAGCTTTCGGCTTGCCAGAGGCGCCCGGGCCAGTCAGCGTTGCTTTGGAAGCACCTTTGGGCTGATCCTTGCCGTTCGTGCCAACTGTACATTGACCGATCAGCACTGCACCCTCCGCTACCTCCAGTCGTGACGCGTGGATATCGCCTTCCACGCGGCCGGACGCGGACAAGTGGACTTTGTTCGCGGCAGTGAGGTTGCCTCTCAATTCGCCGTCGATGCGGATATTCTCGACTTGTACTTCCGCGTTGATTTTTGCGCCTTCAGCGACGACTAACTCGCCTTTGCTGGAGATCTCGCCCTCAAAGTTTCCCAGAAGGCATGCGCCCTTCTCGAACTTCAAATGTCCCTTGAAGGAGGCGTCAGCGCCGAGCGTGGTGGGAAAATTTCCGTTGGGATTGGCCATAAAAGTACTCCTAACTAAATATGCCAAGCGAGATACGTCGTTCAAACCTCCACATCCTGTATGAGGTAGGCTCATTATATCTCGATGGCGTGAGGCATCAAGAGCCGTCGACGCAATCTTCTCGACATTGCCGTCGTCAGAACTCTCGCTTGGAGAAACAACAGGCTGGAGTTACGCCAAAAGCCAGACTTTGCAAACCGTAGCGGGCTCGCCCGGAGCAGTGGCAGGCCCTTGCCGGAGAGACATCTCTCGCAGGCGATCCGCGTTGCCACGGCTTCAGTTGTCCGATAATAGCCGGGAGGAAGCTGCGCACGCTCCGCCTGTGGCGTTTGCGACGTGGGTGCTTGTCTCCATTGGCTTTGTGTCGGGCTGAGGATACACAAGACCATACGTCATTTGAGATCCGTTTTCCTGCTTGGGTATGGTCCTCAATTGTCCGTAGGCCCTTAGAGCACAAAGGTTTGTGTTGCTCAGAGCGCGGGCAAGGGAACCATCCGTGTGATGCCGTCGTTTCCTGTGTGTCACATGGGCGAATCCTTGAATTGAACACAACTAGCCGAAAATCACAGCCGATAGAAATCCGAAGCTTGCCCTCGGCAGGGTCGGGCTCGCGTGGATACGAGCGGTTCAGAAACAGGTCTAATTACAGGGCACGGAGAATATCAATGGCAGGCACACAATCGTATTTTGGGAAGATTCGGAGTCTTCTGATCACGCTTTCTTGTTGTACAAGCATTACGCTGGTTGGTTGCGGTGGATCCGGCTCGACGACCGCAGGCGGGGCCACTGCGAGTACTGCGGATTGTTCGTCGATCTCGTCGGATGCTCTGGTCAGCGTGGATAACGACGACAGCAACTCGCTGCTCGCGGCGGCGGTCACCTCGGATTGCGATCAGGTGGCCGTTTACGAAGACGACGGCCGCGTGTCGCAGGCAGCCGTTTCTTTGAAGGATGGCAGCGAGGTCATTGCCGTATTCAACGATGACGGTAAGGTTGTGGCCGTGAGGAGCGGGGACGATACGCTGACGCTGTCCTATAACGACGGTCTCGGCTTCGCCCGTGGGGAATACACAACGGGAACCGGTGAATCAACCGCCAGCGTCTTCTCGGTGGCGCGGGACAGCGATTCAACCGCCACGCGCTCGAGTTCTCAAAACGGTGGCGCGAACGCGGCTTTCGGTCATGAGTTGAAGCAGTTCGCCGACACGCTGGCAGCAGAGCGTTGTCGCATTGCCGCCATCGGCCCACTCACGAACGTCGCAACCCTGATCCAGCATCGGCCCGAGCTCGCGGAACAAGTGGAAGAGGTGGTGATCGTCGCGGGACGCAGCCGTGACCGTTCATTGTATCTCGGCGATGTGGGGCCAGTCCGCGATTTCAACTTCGAGTGTGATGTTCGCGCGGCGCAGATTCTGCTGTCCTCGGGGATTGCCGTGGTGCTCGCAGGCTTCGAGCTATCCAGTCAGGTGGTGATCACGCAAGCCGATCTCGAACGGATTCGCGTGCGTGGCGGCGCGACGGCGGACTATCTCCATCGCAACTCTTTGGCCTGGTGCAGCTATTGGACCCAACAGTTTCCGCACGATCGTGGATTTCATCCGTGGGACTCCGCCGCCATCGCCTGGCTGCTGAGACCGGAGCTCTTCGAGACCGAGTCCCGAGGCTGGAGAATCCGCGACGTGGCGCTCACTCGGGAGGAGCGAGAGCGCAATCCGGACGGTTCACCCGAGAGCGTCGCGTGGCTCGAATGCGATCCCGGGTTTCCAGGCATCGCGCACACCTACTGCACGGGATTCAAGGCGGGAAGGGCCACCGAATTCGTGCGGCACGTCATGGACGGCGTCTACTAACATTCCATCGCGACGCTGGCGTATCATCGATCGTTCTCTTCACCCCCGGAGTCGCCCCGGAGTCACTCGGAGTCGTCATGGCCGAAGATCAAATGGATCCCGACTGGGATACCCCCATCACGCTGCCACTCACACCATCCATGATCGGACAGGCGATCTTTGCCAATGCACACGAGGTGCATACCGGCTGGGAATCCTGCACCGATCCGGCGCTGGTGGTAAAGGAGGTGCTCGCAACCAATGACAACCGTCACCACTGTCGCATGGCCGAGCAGGAATACGAGGAAGAAGACGACACGAGCGTCGTGTGGCACGACTGGACCGTGGAGCTCAAGCTCGGCGAGATTTATCTGAGTGCCCACTGGCGGGTGCAAGTCAGCGCCTCGAGCGCCGAATGGGACTGGTGCGTGAACGAGGCCGAGACGGCCTTTTCCCATGCCTGCGTGCTCATGGGCAAACGCGTGATCAAAGGTCTGGTGGTGGTGGAGCCTCACGCATTGCCGCAGGAGATCCGCCACTGACTGCTCTAAAGCACTTCTTCCGCGATTGACTTCCTATGTGCGCCTTGCTGTGAAAAAACTCGAATTTCCACCGCAATCAAGCTCCATGGTCGTCATGACGCTTCCCCCTCTTTCGCATTAGGATTAGGAATGGCAGCAGGAAGTGCAGGTGGCGCTCGATTGGGATCATCCGGAGCCATTCACCCTCGACATCACGGTGAA
>JADFJZ010000050.1 GCA_022565195.1 Planctomycetota bacterium
GCTCAACAACAGCAGTTGCCAGGTCTACATGGGCATCCGCAAGGGCGAGAAGCTCGATTACATCGGCGACTTGATCTTCAGCTCGCGTTGGCCGGAGTTCGACCACGAGCGCATGTGCGCCATGGACATCACCAGCCGCACCTTCAGCGTCTACTACGAGGACACCCGCCCTGGCCTCGGCCGCTACGCCGTGGTCTCCAGCACCAACGCCAACTACCACGACTGGGCCGACCTCAACGACGACGAATACAACCAGGCCAAACGGCATCTGTGCGAAACCACGCTGGACCACCTCGAAAAGTACATCCCCGACATCCGCGCCAAGCTCGACCACATCGAAGCCTCGACGCCGCGCACCTTCGAGCACTACACCCAGCAGGCCCTGGGCTCGACCTTCGGCACCAAGTTCGAGGGCCTGCAAGTCAGCATGGACCTGCCCAAACAGATCCCCGGCCTGTTCCACACCGGCAGCGTCGGCATCATCATGTCCGGCTGGCTGGGGACGATCAATTACGGCATCATCGTCGCCAATGAAGTGGATTCGTTCTTGTATAGCCGGAAGCAGTAAGTCGTAAGCAGTAAGCAAGCAGTGAGCGGCGTGGAGCCTGGCGAGTGGACATGAACATCGAATCAGTCTTGCAGACCATCCCCCACCGTCCGCCGTTTCTGTTTGTGGACGAAGTGGTCGAGCTTGAGGAGCAGCGCATCCGCACGCGCGTGCAGGCCGACCCGGCGGCGGAGTTCTTCAAAGGCCACTATCCCGACAATCCCGTGATGCCCGGCGTGCTGCTCTGCGAATGCTGCTTCCAGGCCGGCGCCCTGCTGGTCGGTCACCACTTGAAATCCTTAGATAGCCCCCGGCATGCCGGGGGCACCGCCACAGACAATCACAGCACGCCCGGCACCCCGGTGATCACACGCATCAAAGACGCCAAATTCAAACAAATCGTTCGGCCGGGCGCTGTACTCGACGTGGAAGTCGCCATCGATGAAAACGTGAACGACGTTTTTTTCATGACCGGCCGCCTGCGGGTCGGCGGTAAACTGGTGCTCCGCGTGGAGTTCGCGGCGACGCTGGTGGACTCGTAGGCGCATGGCGGTGTTCGCGAACATCGCTGTGCTGTAGCGGCCGACGTCTTGTCGGCCGGGGTCCGGCCAGCGAGCCGCAGGCCGCTACAGAAGTGTTGACATGGAACTGAGACGATTACTCTTGCGCATCATGCTGTGGTCGCTGGGCTTTGCGGCGCTGACCGGCGTGGGTGCGATCCTCCTGCAAGGCGGTGACCTGACCTGGCGTGTCGTCGCTACGGGTTTGGTCACGGCGGCGGCGGCGGGCCTACTGATGGCCTGCTCCAAAATGGTCGATCGCGAAAAGACCCGTTCGGCCGGCCTACTGGGCATGTGCGGTGTCATCGCCGAGTTCGTCATGGCGCTGCTGATGATCTGGGAGGCGATCCAAGCGCTGTTCGGCGTAAATATGGAACGACGCGTCGGCCTGACCATGCTGCACGTCGGCCTGTGCCTCCCCGTTGCCGTCGTCCTGCTACAGCAGATTCAACGGGAGCGCACGCGCTGGCTGGCGCGCGTGGGAGCTGTGCTCTGTGCGATCGTGCTGGCCCTTCTGCTTGTCGGTGTGTGGAATCCGACGCGCTGGCCTCGGTTCGATTACGATTGGTGGAAAAGCGCCGGCGCGGTCAGCATCTATGGCTTGCTCGTCGTGCTGTGTCTGGTCGATGCCGGCACGCCGCGCTGGCGGAGGTGGCGGTGGATGGGCGTAGCCGCCGCCGGCGTTGCAGCAACCATGTGGTTGTACGACATTTGGATTGGGTCGGGCAGCGATCCGGGTTTTGTGATCTTCGTCACGCTCACTTGCGCCGCAGCCGTAATCGCGCACGCCAGTCTGGCGTCGCTCTGTCCGCTCGCATCGGGGCAACGCTGGATGTTGTGGGGCACGGTCGCCGCAGCCACGCTCACCGCAGGACTCGTCGACCTCGTGATCGCGGGCGATCGTTTGCTGCAGCTCGGGCGGTATGAGACCTCGTTTCTCTGGCGAGGCATAGGCGCATCGGGGATACTGGCCGGCTGTGGCACGCTGGCGCTGGTCGTGCTCGCGGCGCTCAACCGCGAAATCGACTACGAGCCGGGCTCAAAGGAGATGCTGTCCCTCTTCTTGACCTGTCCGCGCTGCGGCAAGAAGCAGAACGTGGCGATCGGCGAAGCCAACTGCGTGGCCTGCGATCTACGAATCTCGACGCGAATCGAGGAGCCACGGTGTAGGAAATGCGGCTATTTGCTGTACAAGTTGACCTCCGACCGCTGCCCAGAGTGTGGGGAAGTAGTAAACAGTAAGCAGTAGGCAGCAGGTATTGGGTAGCAGACGGCTTGCGGGAAACGGGGCGCGCTATTCTCTCTACAAAAACTGGCGATCGGGTGCGAAGTCGTTTAGATAGGGTTAGCCCAGAGCGGGGACTGTTTGCGCCCGCTCGGCTCGCCCGTGTGGACACGAATTGACGTATGTCGTTGGGACATCAATGTATTACCAAACGAAGCCAAACTTAGGCAAGCCGGGCAAGATGGGTAAACTGCTGTCCGGCTAGCGTGGGTGAGGCTGTGGAGATCGGCGATTGGGCTTCCTGAACCTCGAAAACAAGACGGTATTGGTCCTCGGCGTGGCCAACAAGCGTAGCGTGGCGTATCACGTGGGTCGCGTGCTGGAGGAGGCTGGCGCGCGTGTGATTTACAGCGTGCGTTCGCCCGAGCGCAAAGACAGTCTCGCCACACTGCTCGCCGATCGGGATGTTTACGTCTGTGACGTCGAGCACGAGGACCAAATCACGAATCTGGCGGAGCAGGTCCGCGCCAAGCACCCCAAGATTCACGGGATCGTCCATTCAATCGCGTTCGCCAATTACGAAGATTTCTCCGGCAAGTTTCACGAAGTCAGCAGGAAGAACTTCCTGCAAGCAGTGGATGTCAGTTGCTATTCGCTGATCGCCGTCGCCAATGCGTTCAAAGACTTGCTCGACGAGCACGCCGGCGTGGTGACCATCTCGATTTCGACCGCGCACATGGCGGCGGAAAGCTACGGCTACATGGCCCCCGCCAAGGCGGCGCTGGATTCGACGGTCACGTTCCTGGCCAAGTCGTTCAGCCGATTCTCGAAGGTGCGCTTCAATGCCGTCTGCGCCGGCCTGCTCAAGACCAGCGCCTCAGCCGGCATCCCGGACTACATGGACAACTACCTCTACGCCGAGCAAGCGACGTTCCGCAAACAAGCCCTGACCTGCGAGGAGGTGGCCAACGTCGCGGCGTTCCTGCTCAGCGAGCGCGCCAGCGGCATCAACGCCCAAGGCATCGTCACCGACGCCGGCATGGGCAAGAACTACTTCGATGCAGATATCGTCAAACACACGACGCAAGCGATATGGCCGACCATCAAGGAAGAGGAAAGAGGAAAGAGAAAAGAGAAAAGAGAAAAATGAGAACTTCGGAGACAGATATCATGCTGTGGAGTTCCCGTCGTTCGCTGCGTCTGCTAAACGGCCAAGCCACATCGAGAGACGCTGGCCGTGGCTTGCCGTTTAGCAGCCGCTCAACTGTCGTTCGGTTCTCGTTCTCTGATTGGGTCGCAAGCAAGGGACGCCAGAGTACGAGTTCCGCACAAATTGCAGCATGATCATCCGGCCCATACTAACACCTATTGCTATCGTCGATTCACTCAGTGGGCGCGAGAAGCTCGAGCGGCAGCGCTCGACCGCTCGGCGGGCGCTGTCGATGTGCGCGGAGCAGTGTGGTGTGCCGGACGGGCCTTGGGAACAGGATGCGAATCGGGTGCCGCTGCCGAACGACGGGTGGTATTGGTCGATCTCGCACAAGCCGCTGCTGGCCGGTGCCGTGATTTCGGAAGAGCCGGTGGGGATCGACATCGAGCACATCAAGCCGCGCGGGCGCGAGGATCTGTGGGATCGGCTGGCGAATGCGGGCGAATGGAAAGTCGCGGGCGAGCGCTCGTGGGAGATGTTCTTTCGGCTGTGGACGGCCAAGGAAGCAACGCTCAAAGCCAACAGTCGCGGCATCGGCGGCTTCGAGGAGTGCCGCATCGTGGCCGTGCCGGACAGTACGCACATCGAATGCGAATACGGCGGGCAACAATGGCACATCGAGCAATACTATCACGCCGAGCACATCGCAGCCGTAACGGCGGGAAGCCTCGACGTAGAGTGGCACTTGGAGGAATTATGAATTACGAATTATGAATTACGAATTACGAAAAAAGAAGCGCTTGTCGCGCGGGATTTCGTAATTCATAATTCGTAATTCGTAATTTAGCCTTGGCCAACGGTGTGGATCAGGAGTGCGTTGTTGCCGCCGGTCTGCTGGTAGTGGGTGCCGGCGATGACGATGACGGTGTCGCCGGGAGTGACCCAGCCGTTGTCGAGCAGCGTGCGATCGAGGCAGGCGAGCATGTCCGCAGTATCCTGCGGCGCCGGGCTCATAACGGAGATCACGCCGTAGTTGAGGGCCAGCTTGTTGAGCGTGCGGGGGTTGTCGGTCAGGGCGATGATCGGCTGGCGGAAACGGTGTTTGCTGAGCAGCCGGGCGCTGTTGCCGCTGCGGGTCCACACGGCAACCAACGGCGGATCGAGGCTGTCAGCCAGCGTCTTGGCACTGTGGGCCAGGGAAGACGTCCGCTTCAGTTCACGGTGTTCGATGGTCGCCAGCGGCGGCTGGGGCGTTTGGTTGAGATAGGCTTCGGTCTTTTCGCAGATGTTCTGCAAGACCGTCACCGCCTGAGCGGGATACTCGCCGATGGCGCTCTCGGCCGAGAGCATGACGGCGTCGGCGGTGTCGAGAATGGCATTGGCCACATCGCTGACTTCCGCCCGCGTGGGCGTCGGCGAAGTCACCATGCTCTGCAACATCTCGGTGGCGATGATGACCGCTTTGCCTGCGGCCTGGCAGCGAACAGTGATGTGCTTCTGAAGCGGCGGCACCTCAGCCAGTTCCATCTCGACGCCCAGGTCCCCGCGCGCAACGAGGATGCCGTCGGACTGATCGATGATGTCGTCGAGATGCTCGATGGCCTGGGGCTTCTCGATCTTGGGAATGACGGCGATGTCGCTGCCGGCATCACGGAGTCTCTTGCGTAAGGCCCGAACGTCGTCTGGGTGCCGGACGAATGAGATCGCGAGGTAATCGACCTGCTGCTCGATGGCCCATTCAAGATCGATGAGGTCCTTCGGCGTGAGGGAAGGGACGTTCAGATCCGTGTCCGGCAGGTTGATGCCTTTGTGGCTGGACAGCGGGCCGCCGTGGAGGCAGCGACAGACGATGCTGTCGGCAGCCTTCGATTCGACGCGCATCTGGATGTGGCCGTCGTTGATCAATACGCGCTGACCGATCTGAACGTCGTCCAGCATGCCGGGCCAAGTGGTGCTCACGCGGCGATGGTCGCCGACAATCGGCTCGCGCTGGATCACGAGTTCGTCGCCGCTGCGAATCGGTTCGCAGCCGGGCTGAACCTCGCCGATGCGGATCTTCGGCCCGGCCAAATCGCCCATCACAGCGACGGCAGCATCCCGCTCAGCAGCCAGGCGGCGGATGCAGTCGAGGACTTGCTTGTGTTCGGCGAGTGTGCCGTGCGAGAAGTTCAGGCGGAACACATCGACACCGCCGTCGATCATCGCGCCGAGCATCTCCGCCGAACTCGAAGCAGGCCCAACGGTAGCAATCGTCTTGGTCTTGATCACGCGGGCATTCTAGCTGCCCCACGCGGCATTGGCAAAAGAGAGCGACTCCGGCGAATGAATGACCAGTCTCCTGCAACCCGCAATATAGGACCGTGTATGAGTATGAGAAGGTGGTGGTTTCGATGACGCGGTATTCGCGTGTCATCCAGGCGCTGTGCATCAGCACGAGAAGGAGTTGAATCATGCGCTGGCATACTCATGTTTGTACAATTGTGTTTGCTGGTCTGGCCTTCGTGATGGCAAACCCAACCTATGCGGAGGGGCAAGCGAACGAGTGGGCCGTAGTCGAAGCGTATACCTTGGCCAATGTCTCTGCGGAGGATGGCGCACGACTGATCCGCGAGATGATCCCTGCGGAGGCGGACTTCGATGTCGTTCCCGACGCCCGGTCGAACTCATTGATCGTCGCGGGGCCGCCGCGGATCCAACAGCGGGTTGCACAAGCTGTCGCCGACCTGGACCTTCGTCGCCTGAAGCCGGCTGTGCTTGAGGGCTTCGACGACGCCGAGCCGTTGCCGGCCGGGCCTACGCTGCAAGCGCGCGTTGTCAAGCTTAGCCACATTGACTGCGAGGAAGTGGCTCGGCAGGTTCGCTCGTTGTTTGAAGCCGAAGACGGCCACCACAAAGCCACGTGGTTCGGCCCGGGCAATGCCGTCCTGCTCCGCAGCACCGCCGCCGAACTCGATCAAATGGAAGCCATTATCGCGCAACTCGACGTTCCGCCCGCAGACGGGAAACCTGCGCAACCTCGCGTCGAAACCACGGTCATCCATGTGCAACATGCAGTCGCCAACGAACTCGCTTCGGTGCTGTGGGACCTTGTCGGCCCTCGCCGCGGCGGGCGTCGCGGCAGCAGTGCGCCGCGCGTCATCGTGGAGGAGCGTCTCAACTCCCTGGTCCTCAAAGGATCGCCGGACCAAGTCGCTGACCTGAAGATCCTGATCGAGCAATTGGACGTTCCCGCCGGCCCGCTGCCCGTCGGTGACCTGTAGCCGCGGACGACTACGCCGGCCACATCATCGCCCAAGTGCCCTGCCTGCCGTCGATTGATGAGTGTGCCCCGCCGCGGCGGGACACACGCACGAGCAACCTACTACTTTGGTGGAACCTGCCGAAACCATGCCGCATATGGCTTCATTTGCCCTATAATCAGTGCTCGGTGACCGTGCGTGACAGGTTCCCTGCGTGGCGCTCGTCTTTGGGGATGTGTTGATGACCCGGGCTCTTACAGAAAAGCTGGATCCTGAACTGCCCGTCGTCGAGGCGATCTCGGCTGGGGATCGAGAGGCGTTTACGGACTTCGTGTGCCGACAGGGCAAGTGGGTGCGCGGTGTTATTTACGGCGTGCTGGGTGATCCGGATCGAGTGGACGACGTCGCTCAGCACGTGTGGACGCTGGTCTGGCAGCAGGCGGCGACTCTTAGAAAGCCGGAGCGCTGGCGCAGTTGGCTTTATCGCCTGACGCGGAACGCGGCGATGGACAGCGGCCGCGACGTGACGCGGCGGCGGAAGCTGAACAAGTCGCTCCGCGAGGAGTTTCGCGAACCGAGCGTGGCGCCGCCGCCCCATCATGCCGCCATCAGCGAAGAGCAGCGACAACTATTGATCGAGGCCATTCGCGCATTGCCGGCGCTGTATCGTGAGCCGTTTTCGCTGAGACACGTGCACGGCTGGAGCTATCGAGAAATCGGCGAAGTGCTGGGTATGCCGGTCGATACAGTGGAGACGCGACTGGTGCGTGCCCGGCGGCAACTTCGGGAGGCGCTGAAAGGCAAGATTTAGATCGCCGCGCGACACCGCACCGATGCGGATTCGCAAGGTTGACTATCGACGGGAGAAACAATGACAAAATCCGATGATCATCTCGAACGCTTGATCAGCCGCAAGCTCGACGGCGAGCTGACGCGGGATGAATCGCTGGAACTGGACAAGTGCCTGATCCGCGATCCAGCCGCCCGGCAAAGCCTTGAGGAATCGGAGCGCATCGATCGCTTGACCGAGGCGCTTCTCGATGAAGTCTGCGCCGTGCGGGATGAAGCACTGTTGCCCGCAACGAGTCGCACGGTGGCTCGCCGCCGCACGC
>JADFJZ010000051.1 GCA_022565195.1 Planctomycetota bacterium
AGCACCACAACACCTATGTGACGAAGCTGAACGACGCGCTCAAGGATCATTCCGATCTGGCAGCGAAGAGCGTCGAGGACTTGCTGCGCGACATCGGCAGTGTGCCCGACGGGGTCCATCAAGCCGTTGTGAATCACGGCGGCGGGCACGCAAACCACTCCTTGTTCTGGAAGATCATGGGTCCGAACAAGGGCGGCCAGCCGGGCGGCGAGTTGGCCAAGGAAATCGACGGCACGTTCGGCGGTTTCGATGGTTTCAAAGGAAAGTTCGCTGCGGCAGCGGCGACGCGGTTTGGTTCGGGCTGGGCCTGGCTGGCTCGCAAAGGCGGCGGTCTGGAAGTGTTCAGCACGGCGAATCAGGATTCACCGTTGATGGAGGGATTCGAGCCGATCCTCGGTCTCGATGTCTGGGAGCACGCATACTACTTGAACTATCAAAATCGCCGCCCGGATTACATCGCCGCCTTTTGGAACGTGGTCAATTGGGATCAAGTTGCAGAGAATTACAAGGCAGGAAAGTAGCGAGTAGCGAGTAGCGAGTAGCCCGAAGCCCGAAGCCCGTAGCCCGTTGAGGACAGGCACGGTGCGCGTGGAAACGAACTTGAGGGGTCGAATTCAGAATCACCAAGGAGACCAGTCATGAAAAGAACCAATGTGGTGCTCTGGGGGTTGGTATTGGGACTGACAGGCCTCTGGCTTGGTACTGCGGCGCTGGCTGGCGACAAACCAAAGAAGGGCGCGGGAAGCAAGTCCGGCTCTGCTGCGGCGGAGCTTGACATTCTGTTCCGCCTGGCCGGCCGCTGGAAAGTGGCAGAGCAGTATCCGGCGGCGGAGGGTGAAGAAGAGGGTCCCAAGGGCAAGGGCGACGTGATCCTGAAGAAGGAACTGGGCAAGACGTATCTCATCGGATCGTATGGCACCAAATGCAAGGATTTGAGCATCGAAGTGAAGGGCCACATGATCTTCACTTACGTTCCGGATTCCGGCACTGATTCGTATCGCTTTTGGTGGTTCGACAACTACGGCAAACATCTGGATTTCGTCGGACGCGTGACCGGCAACAACAGAGGGCTGGTCTTTACTCGCGAGGACACAAGTGCCGATCCGGACAATCCGATCACAGACCGTCGCACTTTCACGTTCAAGGGTGACGATGAAGTGGTCTACACTTGGGAGAAGGGCAGCGGGAAGCAGTTTCGGGAAGTCATGACCGCGACGTATACGCGCAAAGGATCGAAGACCGAGGCCAAAGAAGTCAAACTTGCGCCCAAGAGAGTGATGAGAGGACTGTAGAAGCGCGTGCAACCCGGCGGCGCGTGTGCATCCTTCGAAGATCGCATCGCGGATCGTTGCTCAGGGTACAGCGTCGATGCCGCCCGGCCCGATCGGATGGCAGCGACAAAGCCGCCGGAATCCCAGCCAGGTGCCACGCCCCGCTCCATGCCGCATAATGGCCTGCACGGCATATTCGCTGCACGTGGGATAAAACTTACACGACCCGATCAGGAAAGGCCTCAAGCCGGCCTGGTAGCAACGAATCAGCAGGATGGCCAGCAAGGAAGCGAGCCGCTGCACTCGGCGAATCACTGGGCGGTCTGCCCACGCCTGCTTAGCCATCGTCGTCTTCATCCAATGAGAGGCGTTCGAGTACGGTGACGGTCTTGCTGGCGCGATACTCGCGGTCGTCTTTCGTGACCACCAGCACCTCGACTTTATGCCGGCCGGGCTCGGTCAATGTCTTCTGGCCTGAGATGCCCCGAGACATGGGCTCGCCGTTATCGATCCACAGAATTTCGGCGTCCTTTCTCATCTCGGGTGGAATCTGCACGGTATAGCTCATCAGCATCGGGCTGATGCCGATATGGGCGCTCAGGCGAATGTCCAGCGGCTGGAGATCCGCAACCTTCCGCTTCGGATCGAATCGAGTGGTCCGTTTCCGAGCGGGAGCCGATTTTTGTGCCGGCAACGGCTTGGCGGGGATCGGCCTATTGGGCGCAGGTTGAGTCGTAGCTGGGAGCCTGTTAAGAGTTTGCGTGCCGCGGGCGCTGCGTTGGGGGGTTGAGCTTGATCGGCGGTTCTTGCCTGCCGCGGGTCGTGTATTCAGGCTCGGCGTACGCGCGTCGGCCAACTGGCGCGAGGAAGCATTTGAGGGTGCGGGGCGTGCCGTGTTGCTGCTGCGGCGCTGGGTTCTGTGCTGCGGTCGGCGCCGGGCCGGGGCGTTCTTACGGAGATTCTCTGCCGCCGACGCGATGCGCGCCGCAGGGACCGGGGCCAGGCGAATTCGCGACAACTCCAGCGGGGGCGTCTTGGCCACCGCGCCGCAGGTCTTGGCGAAAAAGGCCGCCGCGGTTTGCGGCGTGCGCTCGTGCCCCATGCCCTCGACGATGCCCGAGGTGGTGTCAAACCCATTCTGTGAATACCAGGCGATGGCCTCCTCCGATTCGCGCTGGCAGATGCCAAAGTCATGCCGCGTATAAAACACGGCGATCTTCGAGTCACGATAGTTCTTGACTTGCTGCGGATCCAGAATGTCGGCGGAGAAATTCGACTGTCGCACCGCCAGGCAACTGAAGCGGTCCGGGTGCCGGTTGATCATGTAGTGGGCGAGGTATCCGCCCATGGACCAGCTCGTCGTGAGCACATGGTTGGGATCCACATCCAACTTCTCGTAGACTTCATCGAGGATGGCCAGCACGCCCTCTTCGTCACGCTTCAGGCTGGGGCTGACCCGGTCGAGGGGGAGCTCGCCGAGAAGATCGGATATTCGCGTGTCCGGCGCGATGACCACGAAGCCGTAGCGGTCGGCCTCCTGCTGCCATTCGCGGATTTGTGCGCCGGCGCTGTCGAAGGGCCTCATGCCGTGGAAGCTGACGACGATCGGCCACTTCTTGTCCGGCGGCCTGAGCCCTTCAGATTGAACATAGTCCTCGGGCAGGTACAAATAGTATCCGTTGCCCGTCTTGGCTTCGGTGAGATACAGCAACTGCCCGTTTCCGGGCGGCTGACCGACCACGCAGCCGAACAAGTTCAAGGCCGGGCCGACGGCGAGAAGCCATGCGATGCGGAAAGAACGATTGAACAATTGAGACACCTTCCCATTAGCGAGCAGGAGCGAGAATCTTACCAACCTCGCCAATTTGTTCCAGTGGTTTCCCAATCCTACTACTCTATCGTATCTTCCGCCCTCAAGAGGCGAGAATTGATGGACCCGGCCCTGTTCGACAGTGACAAATCACACCTTTCCCGGCCGGAAACGCTGCCAGATGCGTTGAATCGTCCACAAAATCAGCATACGATCGGGTTTTGTCTGGCCTCGAATCATCATAGGGAGGGTCGCCGCAGGATGTCGAATCGGAGCTTCGTCCATCTGCACGTCCATACGCATTATAGCCTTCTGGACGGGGCTACGCGGATCAAATCCGTGGTGGAACGGGCCAAGGCGGAAGGCATGCCGGCGGCCGCGATCACGGATCACGGCAACCTGTTCGGGGCTGTCGAGTTCTACACCGAAGCGCTCCGGGCCGGCATCAAGCCGATTATCGGCATGGAAGCCTATCTCGCGCCTCGTCAGCGGGCCAATCGCGAAGCCAAGTGCGTCGGCGGCGATCACAGCTACCACTTGCTCTTGCTGGCTCAGAACCTGACCGGCTACCGCAACTTGCTCAAGCTGGCGTCGATCGGCTACCTGGAGGGCTTCTATTACAAGCCGCGCATCGACAAAGAAGTCTTGGCGGAGTTCAGCGACGGATTGATTTGCACCTCGACCTGCCTGGGGGCTGAGCTTCCCCAGACGCTCCTGCATCGTGACCGCAAAGAGGCTGAAGAAGCCGCCAAGACCTATCTGAAGATCTTCGGCCCGGAGCGCTTCTTCATCGAGGTTCAGGACCACGGCATTCCCGAACAAAAGCAAACGAACCCGGCGCTGTTTGATTTGGCTCAGCGCCTGGGCTTGGGCGTGATTGCCACCAACGACGTTCACTATCTCGACCCCGACGACGTCGAAGCACACGACGTGCTGTGCTGCATCGCCACGAACAGCAGGGTGGCCGACGACGATCGATTCAAGTTCCCCAGCGACCAGTTCTACTTCAAGTCCGGCGAGGAAATGGCCGGACTGTTCCCGGACCACCCGGAGGTGCTCGATAACACGCTCAGGATCGCCGACATGTGCGACCTGGAACTCGATTTCAGCAAGCGCTGGGCTCCGGTCTATGTCCCGCCGGACGAGAAAACCGATAACGACTACCTCCGCGAGCAAGTGTACGAAGGGGCCGGCGAAAAATACGATCCGTTGACCGACGAAGTTCGGGAACGGATCGACTATGAACTGCAAGTGATTTCGAGCAAGGGCTTTTCGAGCTACTTTCTGATTTGCTGGGACTTGGTGAAGTACGCTCGCGGGCGCGGCATCCCCTGCGGCGCCCGCGGCTCGGGGTGCAGTTCCGTGGTCAGTTATTGCCTGGGCATTTCCGCGCCGGACCCGCTGCGCTATGGCCTGTATTTCGAGCGCTTCATGGATCCGGACCGCGACGAAATGCCGGACATCGACATTGATATGTGCCAGGACGGGCGTCAGGAAGTGATTGACTACGTTCGCAACAAGTACGGCCACGTCGCGCAGATCATCACGTTCGGCACGCTCAAAGCCCGGGCCGCCGTCAAGGACGTGGCCCGCGTGATGGGCGTTGATTTTGAGCGGGCCCACAAGATCACGCAACTGATCCCCGCGGAACTGAAGATGACCATCGATCGTGCCCTCGAAATCGAGCCGGAACTCAGGCGACTCTACGAAGAGGACGAGACGGTCCGCAAGATCATCGACATCAGCAAGCGCATCGAAGGGTTGGCGCGTCATGCCGGCGTACATGCTGCCGGGCTGGTCGTCGCGGACATACCGCTGGACACTTTGCTGCCGCTGTACAAACCGCCCGGCAACGGCGCCAGTGGGCAGGATCAAATCGTCACACAGTTCGACGGCCCCACGGTCGAGAAGGTCGGACTGTTGAAGATGGACTTCCTGGGCTTGCGGACGCTCACCACGCTGGAACGCGCCCGTCAATTGGCCCAGCGAAACCGAGACGTGCGTATCAACCTGGACCGACTGGACCTGACGGACCAGCGTGTTTACGAACTGTTCGGCGCCGGTAACACCAAAGGCATTTTCCAGTTTGAGTCGGACGGCATGCGCGATGTAATCCGCAAGATGCGTCCCAACCGCATCGAAGACCTCATCGCCGCCAACGCGCTCTATCGCCCCGGGCCGATGGTCAACATCGAGGCTTACATTGCCCGCAAACACGGCGAGAAATGGACCACGCCGCACCCGCTCATGAGCGAAGTGCTCGAAGAAACATTCGGCATCATGGTCTACCAAGAGCAAGTGTCGCGGCTGGTCAACCGCCTGGGCGGCATTGAGCTCAAGGAAGCGTTCCGCCTGGCCAAAGCGATCAGCAAGAAGAAGACCGACATGATCGAGGCCATGCGCGAGCCGTTCGTGAAAGGCTGCGAGGGCAACGGGCTGGCCCGAGCGACGGCTGAGAAGATCTTCACGGACATTCTGCGCTTCGGCGGCTATGCCTTCAATAAAGCCCACTCCACCGGCTACGCTCTGATCGCCTTCCAGACGGCCTACATGAAGACCTACTATCCCATCGAGTTCATGGCCGCCCTGCTGACGTTCGAGATGAGCAACACCGACAAGATCGTCGAATACATCGAAGCCTGCCGTCAAATGGGCATCGCCGTCAAGCCGCCGGACATCAACATCTCCGATTACGATTTCACCCCCGTTTACGACAAGCGCACCCAATCAGAGCCGCGAGCGCAAGCGACCGGCCGGACAAATGCGGAATGCGGAATGCGGAATGCGGACGACGGCAAGTCGGCCGTCGGGCAGATTCGCTTCGGACTGGGCGCCCTCAAGGGTCTGGGCCAAAAGGCCGTGCGGGCCATTATCATAGCCCGTAGCGAGGGCGGCGAGTTCAAGAACATTTTCGATTTTTGCGATCGGGTTGATCTGGCAGCAGTCAGCAAGAATGCGGTCGAGGCCTTGATCAAGTGCGGCGCCTTTGATCGCACCGGCGCCATGCGAAAAGCACTGATGCTGGTGTGCGAAAAGGCTGTTGATGCGGGCCAGCGAAACCAGCGCGACAAGCAGTCAGGCCAAATGTCGCTACTGGACATGATGGGCGGCGAGGAACCGCCGGTCCAGGCGGCGTATCCGAAGATTCCGGATGACGAGCAATGGTCCGAGGCCGAGTTGCTGGCGTTTGAGAAGGAAGTGCTCGGCTTCTACATTACCAATCACCCGCTGGCCCAGCACGCCGAGGTCATTCGGCGGTTCGCCACAATGGATTCTCAAGGCTTCGCCCAGGCGCCCGAAGGACATGAAATCGTCATCGGCGGCATGGTCACCAAGTTGCGCACCAAGCTGACCCGTTCCGGGCGCTCGGCCGGCGCGAAGATGGGCTTCTTGACGCTTGAAGATACCGCCGGCTCGATCCCCGCGACTTTGTTTCCTTCGGACCTGGAGAAGTTTCACGCCATGCTGGAGTTGGACAGCATTGTCTTTTTGCGCGGCACTGTCGAGCGCCGCCGGGAGGAGCCTTCGCTGCGCGTCAGCGAGGTCGTGCCGCTCGATCAGGCCCGGGACCGGCTGACGTCGCAGGTGCTCATCAATCTATCGAGTCGCCGCCACGCGCCGGACATCATGGAGCGCCTCGATGCGCTCTTTCGCAAGCATCACGGGGACAAGCCGGTGGTTCTGCGGATCGCGACTTCCGACGACTTCATGGCTGCCGTGCGCTGCTCAGCCGATCGCGCCGTCGTCGTCTCGGACGACTTCTGCGCTGACGTGGTGGACTTACTGGGGCCACAGAGCTACGAACTCTGCGGCACCGGCACGCGTGCCGGACGCAGCACCTGAGCGGGCCACTCCGACGATCGACTTCGGTTGACTTTGCGCCGTTTCCGCAGTCTAATGATCCCCAAGGAAATCACCCGCCGGCGATTCCACAATTGGGGCCATGGCGCAGTTGGGAGCGCGTCTGCATGGCATGCAGAAGGTCGAGGGTTCGAGTCCCTCTGGCTCCAGTTTCCCAAGGGTTTACGTCGAGCACTGCGGGCGCAATTGCACCTTGCGTACCGCACGCGCAACTGAGCCCTCGCTCCGGTCCATGATCTTCAGCCACCGTCGGCGGAAACGACCACGGTCAGGCATGTAGCTGTGTCGATCAGCTCGCTGGGGTCGGCCTGGATGACCACGATCCCCGCTGTTGTGAAAGTGATGCTGGCTGGATTGGCTGTGGAATCAGCGATGCCGGCTTGGCCCTGCGTGACTTTCCAAATCAAGTTTACCTCTTCGTTCGGCTGATCCTCGCCGTCACGAATCACCACGAACGTCAACTCAACAGTATCGCCGACCGTCGGCGTGATCTCGGGGCATCCGTCGATGCGGCTCGGCGTTTCGAGGAGATCCGGAAGCAGCAGCAGCGCGCCGCAGCCGCAAATACCGATCCCTACCGACGTCAGGATGGCGAGCAGTACCGATCGACGAATCGCACCTGTTCGCACCATTGTGGTTCTCCGTGAAAATTAATTCCCTTGCGTCGAATCGCCTGAGCGCGTGGAGCCGGCCTTCGGGCTAGCGCCTCTTCCGGCGGGGCCTGAACTTGCTGCCGAGCGTTTTGGGCGGCGCGGTGCTGGCCACCGCGGTCTCGACAGTTCCGCTGGAGAACACCGCAGTCTGGCCTCGCGGCGTCCGCTTCGGCTGGGCCTCGGATTCCATTTCTCGCGGCGGCCTGGGCTCGAAACCGTCGAACTTG
>JADFJZ010000052.1 GCA_022565195.1 Planctomycetota bacterium
CCACCGGCAGGATCATGGTCGTCAATGTTTCTCAAGGCGAAGAGTGCCGCATCGCCATCGTGAGCGATGGCAAGCTTGAGGAGATCTTTTTCGAACGGCAGAGCGCCGCATCTCATGTCGGGAATATCTACAAAGGTGTGGTCACAAACGTGGAGCCTGGTATTCAGGCTGCGTTCATCGATTTCGGTATTGGCAAGAACGGATTCTTGCACATCTCCGACCTGCAACCACAGTACTTCCCGGGCCGCAAACGCGGATCGGAGGACGTGGGCCGCAAAATCGCCCGCCGCGACCGTCCTCCAATCCAGAGATGCCTCAAGCGCGGTGATGTAGTCATCGTGCAGGTCACGAAAGAAGGCATTGGGACCAAGGGCCCCACACTAAGCACCTACCTCTCCATACCCGGCCGCTACCTGGTCATGATGCCCGGCATGAGCAAGCTGGGGGTGTCCCGAAAAATCGAGGACTTCGAAGTCCGCCAGGATCTTCGTGAAATCCTCAAACAATTGGCATTGCCGCGGGACATGGGCTTCATCTTACGAACTGCGGGGCTGGGGCGCACCAAACGCGAGTTCCAAAGCGATCTGCATTACCTCGAGCGCCTGTGGAAGACCGTCGTACAACGCATCAAGAGCGAGTCCCCGCCGGCGCCACTCTATCAGGAATCGGACCTCCTCGTGCGCACGATTCGCGATGTACTCACCAGCGATTTCGATGCCGTGGTGGTGGACGACGAAGAAACCGCTGAGCGGGCCAAGGAATTCCTGCGCATCATCATGCCCAGAAGCGTCGGCATGGTCGAGATTTACAACGGACAGGAGCCGCTGTTCCACCAGTATGATTTGGAGGCCGAACTCGAGCGGATCTACTCCAAACACGTGCCGCTGCCATCGGGTGGATCGCTGGTCATCGAGTCGACCGAAGCACTGGTGGCCATCGATGTCAACAGTGGCAAGTATCGCGATCGGAGCGATCCCGAAATGACGGCCTTCAATACCGACATGGAGGCCGCCAGGGAAATCCCCCGCCAGTTGCGCCTGCGCGACCTCGGTGGGTTGATCATCTGCGATTTCATTGACTTGCAGGATCTCAAGCACAAGCGCGAACTCGAGAAAACGCTGCGGCAGGCCCTCAAGGAGCACAAGGAGCGTGTGCAGATACTGCGCATGAGCCAGTTCGGGATCATCGAGATGACGCGCCAGCGTCAGAGGCCCCCGCTCGAATCGAACATGTTCCAGGACTGCCCACACTGCGAGGGTAGCGGCCTGGTCAAGAGCCCGGAAACGCTGACTCTGGATGTGATGCGCGCGATCCAGTCCGCCGCGCATCAGGAACGCGTTCACAAGCTCACCGTGACCGTGCCCCCCAACGTCGGCTTTTTCCTGCTCAATCGCAAACGGGCCGCGCTCAGCCAACTGGAGGAGGAACTTGGCAAGCGCATCTCGATCAACATGGGTCCTCAAGACGGCGGTGATCAATACACGCTGGAAGCGGAGGACGAGAGCGCCAGACCGATCAAGCTGGCGGGGATCAAGCTGTCCTCACGGACGGACGCGCGCAACTAACTCCAACTCCACGGCGGCATTCAGGGGCAATTCGGCCACGCCCACGGCCGCGCGAACGTGGCGACCGCTGTCGCCGAAGAGCGCGACCAGAAAATCACTAGCCCCGTTGGCCACCTTGGCTTGGTCGGTGAAGCCCGGACTGCTGTTGACGAACACCGCCACACGCACGATGCCCTCTAGGCGGTCGATATCCCCGCCAAACACCGAAGCCGCCGCCGCCAGGGCGTTAATGGCGGCGGTCTTGGCCGCCTCCTGAGCATCCGCCAGCGACACGTCCTCCGGAACCTTGCCGGCGGCCGTCAACTCTCCATTCAGCAGCGGCAACTGCCCACTTGTCAGAACCAATTCGCCGACCTGTTTCGCGGGGACGTATGAGCCGACGGGCGGCGCGACTTGCGGCAAGATGACATTCAACTCGCGAAGACGGGCTGTGATCGACATGACTATTCCTCCGGTTCCAGCTCTGCGGGCCGTTCTTCGTCTGGCAGCACGTCAATTTCTCCGGTCTGAAGCGGCGTGGGATCGAGCAAATGGAGGATGATCGTCTCGAAACTGGTTTCTTGTTCAGCCCGCACACGTTTTGCTCGAACAAGCTCCAAAAGCGCCAGAAACAGCCCGATGATTTCGCCCTTGCTCCGCCCCTCGAACAGTTGCTCGAAACGGATCGACCCGCCTTCACGTTCCAGATAATCCGCGATATCGGCAGCGTGCAGCGCGATGGGCGTATCGTCGTAAAAGACTTCGTGCTTGCGGTCTGCCAAGCCAATGTCGCGCAAGACTTTGCTGAATGCTGAGAGCAAGTCCCAGACTTGAACTTGATCCAAATCGACTTCCGGTTCGCCTTCCGGCTGGGGCAGCATCGGGATTCTGCCGAATCGATTGGCCCGCTCCGCCGCCGATGCGCCGAGCGCCTGGGCGGCATCCTTGAACTTCTTGTACTCCAGGAGTTGATGTACCAGTTCCAGACGGGGGTCAACGATTTCCTCGTCGTCCTCTTCCGGCGGCGGCGTCGGCACGAGCATCCGCGATTTCATCTCCATCAGCGTCGCCGCCATCACCAGAAACTCGCCGATGTAGTTCGGGTCCAGTTTCTTGAGGAGTTCGACGTACGCCAGATATTGCTCCGTGATCCGGGCGATGGGAATGTCGTAGATGTCCACTTCCTCCCGCCGGATGAGGAACAGCAGCAGATCAAGCGGACCGTTGTAGCTGTCGAGTTGTACTTTGTAGTCTTCAGACATCATGGATGGCTCTATATCATCCCACACATACGAGCCCACACGCCTCGCGGACCAGCTTCATTGTCTCTTGCGCTTCTTTTCTCGCCCTCTGTGCCCCTGCGACCAGGATGTCTTCCATTTCCTGCGGCCGGGCAGCCAATTCCGCGCGCCGTTCGCGCGCCGGACCAAACTCTTGCTCAAACAGCTCGACGATGCGCTTCTTGACGTCGCCGTAGCCGACTCCTCCGGCGCGATAGCGCTTGGCCCAGTCAGCCGCCTCCGCTTCGTCCGCCAGAAGTTTCAGAATCGCGTACGCATTGCAGTTGTCGGGATCCTTGGGCGCTTCGACCGGCGTGCTGTCGGTCTTGATGCTCATGATGCGCTTCTTGACAACTTTGGGCTCGTCGAACAGCTCGATGTGGTTGCCGTAGCTCTTGCTCATCTTCTGCCCGTCGATCCCCGGCACGAACGGTGCTTCGCCCAACAGCGGCTCGGGCCGAACCAACACGTCGCATTTGTATGTATTGTTGAAGTGCCCGGCTATGTCCTGCGTCATTTCGATGTGCTGCACTTGATCCTTGCCCACCGGCACTGCCTTCGGCCGGTAGATCAGGATGTCCGACGCCATCAGGATCGGGTAGTTGAAGAGCCCCATGGACGGCTGAATTCCCTTGGCGATCTTGTCTTTGTAGGAGTGCGCCCGCTCCATCAGGCCTTTGCCGGTAACGGTGGCCAGGATCCAGGTCAGTTCGGTGACCTCGGGCACGTCTGATTGACGGAACAGTGCCGCCTTGTTCGGGTCCAGCCCCAAGGCCACGTAATCCAGAGCCACGTCCAGCGTCAGCCCTTGCAATTCCGGCGGATTCTGAATTGTCGTCAGTGCGTGATAGTTAGCGACGAAAAAGAAGCACTCGTGCTCTTCCTGCAGCGCGATATGCTGCTTCATCGCCCCGAAGTAATTACCCAGATGCAACTTGCCCGACGGCTGAATACCTGACAGAACCCGCATGCAAACTCCCTTGCGCTTTGGCCGCCTGAAGTCTAGCCGACATCTCTGCCGCTCGCAACGACCGACTGATCCTCACCGGTCGCTGTCGAGTCCGGAATATCGAGCTTGGCGCCACACGGGTCACGACACCCGAGCCATTGAAGACGTGACGAACTGCCGGTTACCCGCCGCTTGAACTTCTCCGTCATAGGCCCGGGCTCCAACGTACGTTTGCCGTGTTGCGCTGCGCTGTTACACTGCTCGGATGCATCATAACAGGATTCGCATGTTGACCAGTGCCGCTTTGCTCTTCGGTAGCGGATGCTTGGCCCCTCAGCAGCCTTCGATCAGACTCTCGGCGAAAGTTGAGATACCAAGTACGGCAGCGGTGATCTTCTTCGTCGACGGCTTGGACCGCACGCGGATGGTGGGCTTGCTCGAAGCGGGTGAACTTCCCAACATCAACAAATACTTCGTGGAGGGCGGCGTCGGCGTGCAACATGCCGTCACGTCCATGCCGGCGATCACCTATCCGAACTCCGTCTCGCTGCTCACCGGTTGTTTCCCCGGCCATCACGATATCATGGGCAACTTGTGGTTCGACCGTCAAACCCTGGAGATTCCCGACTACATCCACGCCGATAGTTTTCGCAGCGTCAACGAACACTTCGATCGCCGCACAATCTACGAGGTTTTGCACGATCATTTCACGGTCAGCGTACAGTTCCACACGCGTCGCGGAGTGACGCACACCTTTGACAACCTCGTGCCGACGGCCATCGACTGGTATACGCACAATTTCAGCGCGGTGGATAGGCGAGTGGGCTACACCCTCACGGATGTCATTCGCCTGGCGAATCGCGAACAGCGCTGGCCGACCGTGATGACGTACTACTTTCCCGGCGTTGACGAGACGGGACACCGCTACAGTTCGGCCTCGCGCCCTTACGACGAAGCGCTGATGACCGCTGACCATTCGATCGGCATCGTCTGTGATGCGATCAACGCAAGCAAGCTGGCCGATCGGACGTATTTCGTGCTCACGACGGACCACGCCCACGTCCCCACACCGGCAGACCGCCATTTCGACCTCGCCCGCTGGCTTGAGCAAGAATACGATCTGCGCGTGCTGGGCAAGCGGCTCAAGTCGAAATCCTACGAGCGGCGCTTGAGGCAACTGACGCAGTATGACGCCATCCTCTTCACCGACGCGGGTCGGCGCGCGGTAATCCACCTACGCGGGCGCGGCGGATGGTACAGCCGACCGGAACAGGACGTCGTCCCCGAATTCGTTGAAGCGCTTTCTCAGTCGCCGGCCATTGGCCTAACCGTGTGGCGCGACGAGCGTTCCCAAGTGCAAGCCCGGTCCCACTCCGGCTCCGCATTCATCGAGCGCAAGATCGAGGCAGACACAACCCTCTATCGCCTGAAGATCGACGGCACCGATCCGCTGGGATACTCCACTGATCCAACTTTGCGCGAATATGTCGCAGCCGGATGGCACGACTCGCGAAGCTGGCTGGCAGCGACCGTCGAGACGGCCTATCCCGATTTTGTCCCACAGGTTGTCGAAATGTTCGACTCGCCGCGTGCCGGTGACGTCGTGCTGTTCGCAGCCGAAGATTGGGCGTTCGATGAATGGCAGAGCGGGCACGGCTCCTGCCTGGCCCGTGATATGCACGTGCCGATGTACTTCGCCGGACCAGACTTGCCCGCAGGAACGCGAATTGATTATGCCCGCAATGTCGATATCATGCCCACCATTCTCGATTTGCTCGGTGAAGCACATCGACTGAGTGATATTGAGCCGATCGATGGCCGAAGCGTTGCGGAGGAATTGCGACGTGCCGAGAATCAAATCCGAGAATCCGTTCGTTCGCTTTCTGATTCGGGCGAGCTTCTATCCGACCCTCTTCCTCAACCGCGCAATGTGCGCCGTGGGCGTCTGGCGGCGGTGGGACTGGATCGATGAACACGTCGCTGTGGGCGCACTGCCTTCGTCGCGTTTCCTGCGACAGCTCGCCGACGCGGGCATATCAGCCCTCGTGAACCTCTGCGTGGAATACAGTGGGAATGAGCGAAGGCTGGCCGCTCTGGGCATCACGCAACTGCATCTGCCGACGCTGGATTACCATCGACCCTGCGCCGACGACATCGCCCGAGCAGTCGATTTCATCAAAGAGCAAATCGAGGCGGGCAAGAAAACCTACATCCACTGCAAAGCCGGCAGAGGTCGCAGTGTGACCATCGCAGTCGGCTATCTCATGGCGACGCGGCAGATCAGCGCCAAGGAAGCATTCCTGCACGTCAAGTCAATCCGGCCGAACATCGACAGCGACATCCCGCACGCACCGGAGGTCGTGGCCTACGCGGAGCGGATCGGGCTCAAATCCTGAGCCTCACTCCGACATAACTGCGCGGGGACCGGCCTGGGCATCAAAGAAACCTAAGATCAGGCTGAAGTAGTAGGCCCGGCAGTACGCTGCGAAGCCGACATGCCCGCCGCCGCGCAGAATCAGCGCCGCCACATTCGGGTTGCTCGTGCGGGCGATCAAGTCCGCAAGGTCCTGGGCCGAAATCAACGGATCGTTGGCTGCTTGCACGATCAGCACCGGCACGCCGGCACACTCCAGCTTGTCGCCTGCGGGCTTGGAGCCATAAGGCAGCAGTCGCAAGTACGTCAGGCCCTCCTGCACGGCGTCGGCAGACGTGAAGCCGCCGTTATCAATCTCCTGGCGGATCAAGTCCCGCAGGCTGCCCGTGACCGCCGGATGCCCCTTGGCCCGCTGGCGCAATCGCAGCGTATCCTGAAAGGCCGCCAGGACCGGTTCGGAGAGCGGCGAGCGTGGGCGATCCAACTGGTCAATGAGATCCTCGAAACGCAAGACCGGTGAAAACGCCAGTACGCCGGCAGTGTAGTGGGGTCGCTCGGACACTTCCTGCGCGTAGCCGGCCAGCTCCGGCGCCACGCTCGGATCATTGGTCGGCCGGCAGTCGGCCCAGGCGGTCAACAGGGCGATGTTGCCGCCCCAACAGAATCCGATGAGCCCGGTTCGCTGAACCTCCGGACGCCGTTCAAGCCACTCCGATACCAGCAATAGGTCTTGCGTCTCGAACACACCCCAGGTCGTGGGCACCTCGGGGTACCGGGCCTCCGTTCGCCCACAGGCCCGCAGTTCCAGCGCCAGCACATGAAAGCCATCGTCACGCAGGGCGATCGACAAATCGCGCGTGCGCATGACACCGTTATCGCCAAGCAACCCCGGTAACACTACGATGCAATCCGCCTGCACAGGTTGACCTGATTCATCGGTGACCCACGCCAGCCGACCCGCCAATTCCAGGTCGGGAGCAACCGGAATCCACACGTCTTCGAACCCCGGCCAAGCGGGCAGTTCGCCGAACGTCAACTTTGTCGACGCCGAGTGGGCAGTGTGCATCAAGCCGTCCAGATTGCCCAGCAGCGTGTCCAGATCGTCGAAGCGCAATTTGAAATGATCGAGAACACGCGTAGGCTGACCGTCACTGTTCGACAGCGCCGCTGTCAACAAAGCCGTGTGCCGCTCCCGCGGAAGCAAGTGTTGCAGCTCAGCATGAGCATCCACGATCCATGCGCGAGCGGATACCCGAGCCGCCTCGGGCGGTTGCAAGCGAACGATGTCATGTGCGACTACAGGGTAGGATCTTTCCGAAAAACAGCCGGCAAGCATCACGATCTGCCACGAGAAGCAGAGCAAATACCACACTCGGCATCTGCGATAAATGACGGGGTCGCTCACGCCGAGTACTATAGGCACGCATGAACATCGCGTCAATTGACACGCCCGCTGCGCGTTCGCCCGCCCGCCGGCATGCGCTCGCCGTATTGGCCATCATCGGCGTCACGTTGGTGGCCCACGCCTGGAGTTTGGGCGACGAATTGGTTCTTGACGATCACCTGCATCAATACGCGCTTCGCGAGGCTCATTGGTCGTTCACAAGTCTTATTGAGAGCGCAACAATCGAGCCGGCGCGGTTCATTCACGCCTGGTGGC
>JADFJZ010000053.1 GCA_022565195.1 Planctomycetota bacterium
AGTTCGTATTTCTCACCTTAATTCTGCCACGAAGACACAAAGGCACCAAGAATGGAAAATGGAGAAAGAGTTGCTGCTCCCGTAAGACAGTCTCCACCTCATTCTTTCTTCTCCATTCTCCATTTCCTTCGTGTCTTGGTGCCTTAGTGGCTAGAATTTCAGCCTAGCCGATCCGCCAATGCGTGCCGTCAGGACGGTCTTCCAGTGTAACGCCCATGTCCGTCAACTGGTCGCGGATTTTGTCGGCGAGGGCGTAATTCTTTTCTTTTTTGGCGTCGTTACGCAGTTGCACGAACAAATCCAACAGGCTTCCCGTCAGCGAATCGCCGCCGCCCTCCGCAGCTTTGGGCGGCTCCTCGAAAAGCCCGAGAATACGCCCGTCTTCCACCAGAGTCCTGGTGGCAGCGAGCGCCAACTCTCTCAATTCGTCACTCGTTGTCGTCTCGATGGCATGCTGGTCCATGAACTTGTTGATGATGCCGGCGGTCTGGAACAAAACGCTGATGGCCCCGGCGGTGTTGAAGTCGTCGTCCATGGCATCGAGGAATCGCGTGCGCTGGGCGAGGATGCTCTCGACGAGTGCATGATAGCGCTCGTCGTACTTGTCGAGCTGGGGTTTGTGCAGCGTGGGGAGATCATCATACGGAGAGCGGCCCGAGGCCCGCTCGACACGATCGATCAGCCGGTAGAAAGTGTCCAGGCCCTTTCTCTTGCTCGCGAGTTCTTCATCGGAGAACTCGATGGGTCGGCGATAGTGCGTGCTGAGCAGGAAGAACCGCAGCAATTCACCGCCGTAATCCTTGAGAAGGTGGCTGAGCGTCATCTTTTGCAGGATCTTCTGCATTTCCGGGTCCGACTTGCTCAACTTCTTCGTATTCAACCGCGTCAACCCGTTGTGCGCCCAGTACTTGGCAAACGGCTTGCCTGAATAAGATTCCGCCTGGGCGATTTCGTTCTCGTGATGCGGGAAGATCAAGTCCATCCCCCCACCGTGCAGATCGAACGACTCGCCGAGGTATTTCATGCTCATGGCGGAGCACTCGATGTGCCAGCCGGGTCTGCCGCGACCCCACGGCGACGCGAAGCAAATGTCGTCCGGCTCGTCCGGCTTGGAGGCTTTCCACAACGCGAAATCACTCGGATTGCGCTTCGCGCCACTCACAATCTCGCGCTGCCCCGCCTGGTCATCCACCTTGCGGTTGGAGAGCTTACCGTAGTCGTCGTCCTTGCTGACGTCGAAGTACACGTCGCCGCTCACCGCGTAGGCGAAGCCTTTCTCGATCAACCGCTCGATCATGCTGATAATGTCGGGGATGTGCTCGCTGGCTTTGGGCATGTCGTCGATGCTGCGCACGCCGAGCTGAGCGAGGGCGTCGCGGTAGCTGCGGGCAATGCGCTCCGCCAACTCATAGACGCCGCACCCTTGTTTGGCGGCTTCGTCGATGATCTTGTCTTCGACATCCGTGATATTTACCACCCATCTGACTTTGTAGCCTTTGTAGGTCAGGTAGCGTTTGATCGCGTCGAAGATGACCGGGCCGACGGCGTGGCCGATGTGGCTCTCCTTGTAGACGGTTGGACCGCACAAGTAGATACCGACTTCGCCCGGCTTGACGGGCGAGAAAAGCTCCTTTTCGTGGCTCAGCGTGTTGTAGACGCGAAGTGCCATATTCTTATTCGACTCCTCTCTTGAGTATCAGTGCGGCCTCGCAGGCGATCGCCCTGCCCTCTCCAACCGCATCGAATCCTTCATTCGTCTTGGCCTTAACTCCGATTCGCTCAGGGTCGAGGCTCAAGAGGCCGGCCAGCGATTGTCGCAGGCGATTCTTGTGCTCCGCCAATTTTGGCTTTTCGGCGCGAATCGTCAAATCGAGATTGTTGATCCGCCACCCGAGGCCGTTCACTTCCCTCAGCGCCTCTTCAAGCAGCTCGCTGCTCCGCCGGCCTTTGTGGGCAGAGTCGCTGTCCGGGAAGTGCTCGCCGATATCCGGCAATCCCGCTGCCCCGAGCATCGCGTCGATGACCGCGTGCAGGACCACGTCACCATCAGTGTGCCCCGACAGTCCGAAATCAGCCGGCACTTCGATCCCTCCGAGCATCAACACGCGATCCGGTATCACTGCGTGGATATCGTAGCCGATTCCGATTCGCCATTCAGCCGCCATACTCTGGCCGCTCCTATAGCCCGGCGTCCGCCGAGCGCCTAGAATGTACCTCAGTATCTCCGATCACCCAACCGGATTGGAAAAAACGCCATGCCAGAGCGAAAACGAACGGTTCTCTTCATTTGCACCGGCAACTCGTGCCGCTCCCAAATGGCGGAAGCCATTCTCCGGCATGTTGCCGGCGACAAGTTCGAAGCCCTCAGCGGGGGCACCCGCCCCGCCGGGGTCGTCCAGCCCATCGCCATTCGCGCGCTTGAGAAAATGGGCGTGCCCACGGACGGCCTGGAATCAAAACACCTCGATCAGTTCGCGGACTACCCTGTCAATATCGCCATTACAGTGTGCGACAATGCCTCGGCGGAGTGCCCTTCCTGGCTGGCAGCCGACATCAAAGTCCATTGGGGACTCCCGGACCCCACCTTCCACGCCGGCGACGAAGACGAACGCGAGGGTTTTTGCACCGAAATCGCCGAGCGGATCCGGAGCAAAGTGACCCGGTTGGCGAACATGCGGTTCGAAGAATATTCTCGTGAAGAGCTAGTCGATGAACTGAGCAACCTCTCCACACTCTAATATCTTCTCACAAATGGACTTACGTAGAAAGTCACCTTCCTGACGTAATTGAGAATAATTCTCAATTTCGATTGACAGACTCGCCGACGTAATGACAATGAGTCTCAGTCTCATTACCGTTCCTCTTGCTGTGAGGAGAAATGATCGTGAAAGCAAGAATCAAGAATGCGTTCTCGTTAATTGAGTTGTTGGTCGTGATCGGGATCATTGCGTTGCTGATCGCCATCTTGCTGCCATCGTTGGCCGCGGCTCGGAGTTCAGCCCGCAGCACAGTCTGCCTGTCGAATCTGCGGCAGATCGGGATTCAGAATTCAATGTACCTCAACGAGTACCGAGTTTTTCCGCCGGTGCGATTGAAGAAGGTGCCCAATGCCGTTGGCGAGATGGTCGTCTACGAGCACGATTTCGGGAGACGCTATCGGCGAGCGAAGCCTCGGTGGCAGTGGTTCCTGGCGGATGGACTGGAGCCCATCATCAATCCGGACAAGTATCCTGACGAGGAAGCATTCAACGCCAGCATGAGGCTGGACAGCCCCTACTTCGAAGATCCGGCGATGTCCGCATTTGCGAATGACGTTCGTAACGGTGCATACGGCTATAACGGCACATATCTGGGCAACACACGCATGAGCGACGAGGACGGGGATGGTGAGGCCGAGACTTGGCTCCGTTGGCCGGTCAATGCCGAGCGGATTGTGGATATGGGGCAGACCATCCTGGCCGGAGACAGCCGCGGCGGTTCAAAACCCCACGGCAATCACTCATACTGGCTCGATCCACCGAAGAAGGCGGTCTATGGCGGCGACCCAAACGATGCGGCTACCCAGCAGGACTTCGGCCCGAATCCCGAGAAACCGCTGGAAGAACTAGGGCACTCCCCCGTCGAGGCGAGGCATCGAGGCAAGGGCGCGGTCGTGTTTGCTGACGCACATGCCGAATTGCTGACCCTGTCAGCCCTCGGCTATCACACCGCAGGCGACGAAGTCGTCCCGGTAGAGGAGATTGACCGCACGATCGCTCACAACAAGCTCTGGACCGGGACGGGCCGAGACGACCCACCGCTGGAGTACATCTACCCGAATAACCCGTAAGGCCGGGAACGCACGTCTCGATGGGCCTGCTCTGCCGCGCGAAGAGGCTGAAGGCGAGGGTCTAAGCCGTAGGCGAGATTCGACCGATAACCATACAAGGTATGGGATTCCCACGGACGCTCGTTTATTTGGTGGTGACCGGCGCCACGATGACTGCCGGACCAATCGTGACTCACGCCCAGTCCGCGCCGGGAGCCCGGGCGAATCGGTCCGCGTGGCCAGGGTCTCGCCGCTCGGGCGACCGCGTCATCAGGCTGTTCGACTTCAATGAGCGTCCGCAGGGTAATCTGGAGCCGGTTCCCATGCTGTGGACGCGGCACGAAAGCCCCGGCTTCCCATCCTACGCCGTGGGCCGGTTTGATCTGGAGACAGGCCACGGTTCACCGCCTTCGTTCTATCTGGAATCCAGGGGGCGAAGCTGCGGGTATCATTACAGCGGCCTGGACATCGACGCCGAGCCGCACACCGACTACCGAATCACGGCACACATCAAACCCGATCGCCTGACCTATGCGAGAGCGTACATCAGTGCCTACCTGCTTGACGCCGACGGCGTGAAGATCGACGGCACGGAGCGCCGGAGCCGATTTGTCGGTGGGGATCCGAATGCCGAACAGTGGCAGGATGTTTCCGTTCGCCTGCTCGGTAATGTGGATGGCGCTTATTCGATCGGTTTGGCGGTGTGGGTCGTTCAGCGCTCTGAATGGTGGTTCGGCGCACAACCGCTGAAACACATTGACCACAAGGACGTGCATGGCGGTGCATGGTTTGATGACATCTCCGTGTATCGTTTGCCGAGTGTTGATCTTTCAACGACCGCTTCTGCCGCGGGCAACGTCTATGCTGCTGATGAGATTCCAATCCTGCTCGTTCGAGGTGGTGACTCGTCCTTCCGAGAGCTACAGACCAGACTGACCGTACGAGACGCGGCGGGCCGGATTGTGCGTCGGGAGCGAATCGGATTGACGCAGCCGGCGGAATCCCGCACCCGGCAAATCGAGTTGTCGGCGCTGCCTCCCGGTGCTTATCACGCGCATCTGAGCGTTGATATCGAACAAGGAAAGACGATTGATCGCTACTTGACGTTCATCAACTTGGCCCCTGAATTGGACAACGACCACCGGCTGAAATCCCGCTACGGCGTGATCCTCGATCCCGAGGTCGGTCGCGACTGGTCGATTGACGGCGCGATGCTGGCCTCGGTGGGCGTGAAGAACGTCAAAGTGCCGTTGATGAGCGAAATGCCCTCCGAGGGGGATGCGCAGATGCTCTTCGATGCGTTCATCGAACAGCAATTGGAGAGACAGATGCGGATCACGGGGACCATCGTGAATCCGAGGATCACCGAGTTCGACGATGCCGCAGGTTCAACACCCTCCTTGCTGGATTGGCTCAGCGAGCCGGCGGAGAAGTGGCAACCGATTGTCGCCGATTGGGTGACGAAGTATCAAAGCCAGATTCAGGATTGGCAAGTCGGTCGCGACGCCCGGCAGGAGATCGTCGCGGATTCGCGTTTTGAGAAAGTGCTCACCGATCTGCGAAGCGAAATGGCCAAGCTGACCACGTCCCCGACTCTCGTGGCTCCGTGGTCGACTCGGCTTGAATTCGGGCCGCGGGGACTTCCCGCCGACATCATCTCACTAGCGGTTCCGGCCACGGTACCGCCCTCCGAGATTCCAGTTCAATTGGACGAACTCTTCGAGGAACGGGGCTACCGTGGGGTCTGGGTGTTGCTGGAACTTTTTCCACAACACACGCACAAGAGGCTGCCCTACCTCGCGGATTTCGCCAAACGTTTGATCTTCGCGAGCCAGAGCAGCGCCGACAAGATCTTCATCCATCAGCCTTGGCGGTCGCGCCCGACTGCCGGAGGCACGGTTACGGAAGCCAGCGAGTTGCTGCCTGTGTTCCGAACGATCGTGTCCGTTCTTGACGGCACACGCTACATTGGCACGCTGGCCATGGGCAGCGATATTACCTGCCATGCTTTCGATCGCAGCGGCGAGACCGTGTTGGCCATTTGGAATGATCGCGCTCCGTTGGAGGGCCGATCGCACAAGTTGCACCTCGCCGGTGCGAACAAAGTGGCCGACGTGTGGGGCGTCGTCCGGGCACTCGATGAAACGGATTCGCTTGCGACATTGACGCTCTCACCGCTCCCGGTCTTCGTATTTTCCGCCGAGACCTGGCTGGTGCGCTTTCGCAGAGGTTTGCGTTTCGACCCGCCTCTGCTGCCCTCGGAATCGGTTTCGCACGAACAGCGCCTCTTGATCGAGAATCCCCGGAAGGAACCGATTTCCGGATCGATCAAGTTGAAAGCGCCCGCGGGCTGGCGCATCAGACCGACCGAATTCACTTTCGCGGCACAACCCGGTGAAACGGTCTCGCAGATCGTGCGGATTCAATCCGCGCCGCGCGCCCCCGCCGGTCAGCAGCAAATCGATACCCGCGTCATGATCGACGCGGCACACCTCTACCGATTCGACACGCAATTGCCGCTGAAACTCGACCTCGCGGACATGGATGTGTGGGTGGACGTGATTCTTGAGGGCGACACCGTGATCCTGCAACACGGCATCACCAACCGCTCTGACAGCGAAGTGACGTTTCGCAGCTTCGCGGATGCGCCGGGTCGAAAGCGCCGACATTTGAACATCATCGGCCTGCAACCGAATCAGACGGTCGTCAAATCGCACCGCTTCGACAATGCGGCACAGCTCTCCGGGGAAGTCATTCGCATTGGATTGAGACAAGTGAACGGACCGCGGGCCCACAATCTCATGGTGACCATCCCCTAGGAGCGCTCGCCGATGATGAACCAACCGCCGCGCGTGTATCAGGTCCTGCTGGCTGCGGAAAACCGGGCGGCCGATGAGGTGCTGTTGTCCGCGCTCGGTGAACTGGACCCCGATCACGCGGCCTGCGCCGTGGAGACGCTGCTGAAGCGGCAGCAGCCACAGGTATTGCGGCACTTGATCGACGGCTACGACGAGCTTCCGGAGAACTGTCAGGCCCGGCTGGGGAGACACCTCCCTGCTCTTGAGTCGGTCCTGCGTGAAGTTATCCGGTGCCCCAGGGAACGGTCGAGAATAAACGCCATCGATCTGGTGGCGAGCAGCCGCTCCTGCTCCATGGCATACTTGCTGAGCATGGGCCTGCGCAGTGCCTCCTCTGATACGCGAGCCCAGGCCGCCTCTTCGCTGCGTGAATTGGCCCGCCATGTGACTCAGCAGGTGGAAGAGGATGCATTTGACATGGGCTGGCTGATCGGCGTTGAAGACCGTTATCGTGAGTTCGCTGTAGTGCAGGCCGATCAGAAACTGCTGGCGCCGGCGCTGAGCGAGGCACTCGTTGATTACGATACTCACCGCCGCCTTGCCGTTGTGGAGGCCATCGGAATGCTGAGCCTGCACCTCGAGCAAGAATTAGGCGCGCAGGCGTGCAAGCCTCAGAGCAAATTTTGGTGGGCCGTGCTGGACCGGCTCACCCACGATCCCCACCCGTGCCTGGCGGCGTTGACATTGCAGGCGCTCCAAATGAAACAGTTGCGCCCGGCGATCGCAAAGATCATCTCCAAATGCCGGGCGGACGAGTTCATGACCAGCGTGATCCGCCACTCATGGATGCTGGGCGACCCTGCGATTCGAGCCGGCTGCCGGTCAATTACGCGTCTCGCATGGCTGGATGACGGCCCCGGGCCGATCCTCGAAATGAGTGCCGCCGATCTCCAGCGGGCGGTGCGATTCTTCGAATGTACGAGAATACCCGATGTCCAGAGGATCGAGTGGTATAAGGCGATTCTGCTGTCCGACCACAAAGACAAGCAGGCCGCAGCCCTGTTCGCGCTGGCGGGCATCAACAACGAAGAATCCTCCGAAGTGCTGCGCGTGGTGATGGACTGGGCCGATCCAAAACTGGCCGGAATCGCCGG
>JADFJZ010000054.1 GCA_022565195.1 Planctomycetota bacterium
GTCTGCCTGATGGCAGGCAGCCGATGGATGGGACGACGTTGCTGAGCATCCCGTGGGGGCAACTGGTGTTCGATTACTTCACGGCCTTGCCGTTTGACAACCAGTTCGATCCGCTGGCTGATCCGCCGCTCTTCACGGTACCGGCCGACCCCGCTGATATTACGCGTGATCCCAATTGGCCTCTGAATCCGGATGTTGATGGTGACGGGGACGGCGTCCCGCCCCGGATGGACCGGGGATACGCTGAGTACGTGGCCTATCTGCGGGCCAATCAGCCGACCGTCGAGTTGGGCGGCGTGCGCGTCCACGGCAGGATCAACATCAACGCCGCACCGTGGAAGGTGCTGGACGGGCTGCCGCTGATGCATCCGAAAGTAATGCCGATTTACAAACATCTGCCCGTCGACCCCGCCGCCGGCGGCGGGATTGAGACGCTGAGGTGGCGCGATGCGTTGCCATATCCGACTGGGGCTTTCCCGGGCCCAATGGGCGATCGTTCGTTCACGCCGACCGGCGATGGTGCGGGGCTGACCGGACCCAACGTCGAGAAACTGGGCGTCGGCAAGGCCAAGGGCATCGTGGCCTACCGCGAGCTTCGCGCAATCCCGAATTCGGCCGGCACTTGGACGACGGGGAATTACAACACTTTGAACGGCGGTTTCCGCTGGCGGTGGGACGGTAGTGGAGCGGCCAATTTCCTGGCCAACACCACGCAGCGGCACACGGCTGGGTTCCTGACCGTGGGTGAGTTGGCCAATGTCCGGTTGAGTAACACCGTCGCACCGGCTCTTGGCGAGGACGAGTTTTCGCAAATGGACAATGGCCAGACTCATTTCTTCCTCGGTCTGGGCGCGCAGAACTATCTGTTTGCCGTCGCGCCGCTCGTGGCCTTGGGTGATTGGGTGACAGTGAAGGGGCATACGTTCACGGCCTACGGCGTGTTGACCGGGCAGGGAGAAGTGGCGGAGGTCAACCGCCTGGCGGAGCGATTTGAGATGGTCTTTGATCGCTCCAACCTCCTGATCAGTGACGATCCGGCCGAACGTCCAGAGGTGATCTACAAGGTTCGCGAGCCGCTGAGCGAAGTGAATCCGAACTGATCGAAGAAGCTATCAGCTATCAGCTTTCAGCTATCAGCTATCAGTTTGAGGCCCGTTGGGGGCGGTTCGCTGCTGGGCTTTTTGTGAGCAGGGCGCGGTCGCCGGTTCTGCTATAATCCTGCCCGATGGTAAAGTTCCCTCTCAATATGCGCTATTCTGTGTGCCTGCCGAATGCATGTGGATTCGACGACGGCGCCTCGGGTCGCCGGGGAATGACCCGGGTGGAATTGCTCTTGGTTTATGTCGTGCTGGCTTTGGCGGCGGTGCTTTTGGCGGGCGTCAACCGCTATGTCCAGCGCGAGGCCAAGTGCCGGTTGGCTGAGGACATGCTGCTCACGCTGCGCGAATCTCTCCCGGCCTACCATGAGGCCGTTGGTCGCTACCCAGCAGAGCAGCCGGACCACGAGGCCGAACGCGCCATCGCGGCGTTGCTCTCGGAATCGGCCTCCGCCGAGATCCTCGAGCGCTGGCCGCTCGCTCTGCCTCACGGGCCCCGAAACGGCCTCCAGCTCGTAGATCCGTGGGGAATCCGCTTCCGCTACTTGATCCGGGACGACAGCGTCACCTTCGGAGCTCAGGGCTCAGCGAAACCGCCCGCCGGGATCTTGCCGCTATTCGAGTCGGCCGGTCCGGATCGTGAATTCGGCGATGCGGATGGGGCACGGGCAAAGGACAACCTCTCGAGCGATATTCCGAAGATCTTTGGATCGGTCGAATGGGGAGCATTGGAACATGAGTGAGTGTCGCGTCGCGGTGATCATGGGCAGTGATTCGGATTGGAAGGTGATGCAATCCTGCGTCGAGCAGCTCGAGGCTCTTGGGCTTACTGCCGAGGTCCGTGTGTTGAGCGCCCATCGGACGCCCGGCGACGTTATCGAGTTCGTGCAGTCGGCCGAAGAGCAGGGCATCGAGGTCTTCATCGCTGCGGCGGGCATGTCGGCGGCGTTGGCGGGGACTGTCGCGGCTCATACGAACAGGCCGGTGATCGGCGTTCCCGTGGACAGCGGGGGGTTGGGCGGACTGGACGCTCTGCTATCGACCGTGCAGATGCCGCCGGGAGTTCCAGTGGCGGGCATGGCCATCGGCAAGCCTGGGGCTCGGAATGCGGCAATCCTCGCCGCGCAGATTCTGGCCCTCAAAGACGACTCTGTGGCTTCAGCACTGACCGCTTTTAAGAAGAAGCAGGCCGAAGAAGTCCGTCGGAAAGATCGAGCTCTGCGGCAGGGGCCTGCGTCTGCATCGTGAACACATCGATGAATGTTCCCAGGACAATTGAATGGATCGGCGACCTGGACGGCCATGTCCGCATGATTGACCAGACACTCTTGCCGGCGGAACTCAAGTTTTTGGAGTGCCATGACGCCGGCAGTGTGTGGGAGGCCATCAAGGTCTTGCGTGTGCGTGGCGCACCGGCCATCGGCATCGCGGGGGCCATGGGCCTGGTGCTCGGAGTCCGCGAGGCAGAGGAGGGCGATCAAGAAGCTTTCTTTGAAAAGCTGCGTGAGCAGCGCGACTACTTGGCCGGTGCGCGGCCGACAGCAGTGAACCTCACTTGGGCGCTGGATCGCATGGTGGCGGTGGCAATTGACTGTTCAGCGAAGGGTGTCGCTGAAATCAAGGCGGCTTTGCTAAGCGAGGCCAGGCGGATCCGTGATGAAGACGCAGCCTCCTGCCGGGCGATCGGGCGGCTGGGGGCGGAGTTGATTCCAGACGGCGGCACTGTGTTGACGCACTGCAACGCGGGTAGTTTGGCCACTGCTGAGTACGGAACGGCCCTTGCAGGGATGTATGTCGCCCACGAGCAAGGGAGGCGCTTCAAGGTCTATTCTTGCGAGACACGTCCGCTGTTGCAGGGCTCGCGATTGACGGCATGGGAATTGACTCAGGCCGGCATCGAGGTCATCACGATTTGTGACAACATGGTCGGGGCGCTCATGAGCGAGGGTCGGATCGACTGCGTCATCACAGGCGCCGATCGGATCGCGGCCAACGGCGACACGGCGAACAAGATCGGAACCTACGGGATCGCGGTCCTGGCCGATGCGCATGGCATCCCATTCCACATTGCGGCGCCCGCGAGCACGTTTGATTTGAATTGCAGTAGCGGCAGCGAGATTCCCCTCGAACAGCGGAGTGCTGACGAAGTGCGGTCTCTGCATGGCCGGCCGACCGCGCCCCCCGAGGTGCCGGTGTACAATCCCGCTTTCGACGTTACGCCCGCGAGGCTGATTCACTCCATCATTACGGATCGGGGGATCATCGAACCCGTTTCGAGTGAGGCGATCGCCCGGATTCTCCACAGCACATAGCCAGAGGGACAGGGGCGCTTGCTCCTCCGCTTCTTTTCAATAATTTCGGAAACTTCTGATAGGTCTTGTTTTCGCCGATTCGTCGAGCTATTCTTTCCATGATCTACTGAAAGGATTGGAACTTATGGTTGATGCTGCATTTGAGAAGTCCAAGGCCCTTTTTGTTCGGCGGTGGGGCGAAATGGCGGCCTCTTGGGGGATCAGCCGGACGATGGCTGAGATTCATGCCTTGATGTACATTTCCGCCAAGCCTCTGTGTACGGACGACGTGATGGCCCAGCTTCAAGTCTCGCGCGGCAATGCCAGCATGAACTTGCGCCAGCTCCTGGACTGGGGCCTGATCGACCGCGTACACCAACGTGGCGATCGGAAGGAGTACTTCGTAGCCGAGACGGAGGTCTGGGAGATCTTCGAGACGATTACGCGTGAGCGCCGCCGGCGGGAACTCCAGCCTGTGGTCGATACGATCGACCAATGTCAGGAAATGATCGAAGAGTGCGCCAACGGCGATCTGACAGAAGACGTGCAAGTGTATCGAGACCGACTCCAGAACATGCAGGATTTTCTGAGCACCATGCACGGCTTGCTGAACATGGTTCTGAAGGTGAAGAAGTCTGGCTTGGGGAAACTTGCACACTCGATCGGCCGGTTGGCCGGTTGAGCATGCATGCCGCAAGATACCAGAATCGTGTCTCACCGATCTGACCTCGATTGCGCTCCCGTTGAGATTGCTCGAAGCCTCCAGGTCACAGAACCTTTGCAACAACTAGAGTAATGTCGTCCGCCTGGTCGGCCAGGCCGACGAACCGTCGAACATCCCAGATGATATTCTGGGCGATTCGATCCGCGGAGCCCTCGGCGTACTTGGCCAAGGCTCCGGAGAGCCTTTCGCGACCGAAGTTGTCGCCCGCGAAGTTGCTCGCATCCACGATGCCATCCGTGTAGAACACAATCACGTCGTCTTTCTTCAACGGCAGGTTCTTCTTCGAGAAGGACTCATTCGGCTCGACGCCGATCACGAAATCGCCGGTGGCCAACTGCCGGATTCGGCCGGCCCGCCAATGGAGCGGCGGATCATGCCCCGCACAGCAGTAGCTCAACCGCCTGCCGTTCTCCGCGAAGACCCCGTAGAACATTGTGGCGAACTCGCTGATCAACGTCTCGCGGGTCATGTGGATGTTGATCATGGTCATAATCTCGGTGATTTCGACAACGCTGCAGGCATAGAGTCTGAATGCCGTTCTCAATGAGGCCATCATCAAAGCGGCCGGAATGCCCTTGCCGACGACATCCGCGATGCACAGGCCGATCTCGTGTGACTCCGGCAGGGCGTAGAAGTCGAAGAAATCGCCGCCGACCTCCGCGCTGGGCTCGTACACGTATGCGAACGCGATCTTCGGATGCGCGGGTAGACGATCCGGGATCATTCGTCGCTGGATGTCCCCCGCATGTTTGAACTGCTGCTGGTAGCGTTCGGCCTGAGCGGCTTCAATGTACAATCGGCTGTTGATGATGACGGAGGTGGCCTGCGAGGCGATCGACCGCAGCAGGGCGGTCTCCGCCGTGGTAAATGTGTGCTTGTGGTCGGTGTAAACCCTCATCACGCCGATCGTCTGGCCCCGGTAGGTCATGCCCACGCTGAGCCCGCTGACGATCCCTTCCGCTTTGGCTTGTTCGGGGAAGCGTGTTCGCGGATCCGTGGCGGCGTCCTCGATGTAGACGGCTTCGCCCGCGAAAGCGGCGCGATCAATGGGGTTCTCATCGAGGAGGACGGGGCCCTTGTTCAAGTAGTCATCGGATAAGTTGCACACGGATTTGATCTTCAGTTCATTGGTGTTTTCGTCCAGCAATCGAATACTCGCCGCCTTGACTTGCACGACTTCGCACACTTTGCGGGCGACGGTATCGAGCACAACCTGCAAGTCCTGCGTTCCGGACAACAAGCGGCTGAGCATGTGGACGGTCCCCAACTCCATTTCACGATGGTGCAAGGAGTCGGATTGGACGGCCAACTTTGCGATGATGTCGGCCAGCAAGTGGAGGAGTTGTGTGGCCGTTTGCTGATCCACCGTCGCCGGCATCTGCAGCGCGGACGTCAATCGGCCAAGACGATCGTCGTCCAGATCGAAGTCTCGCGCCAGTTGCGGCAGCGCAACGCCATCCAGTTTGGGCGTGGGCAGGGGACCGGCAATGATCGAGCCTAGGCATTGCTCTCCCGCCCGAATCGCCGCGGCTCTGAATACCAACTGCTGATGATGCTCAGCATCCGGCGTCGCTGTGAGATCTCGGTAGATCTCGCGGATTCGGCACTGCCCGGTAGCAGAACTTTGCAGGATCTCGAGCGCTTCGAGCGGACCTGAGGGGCCGATGACGGGCCGACCTTCATAGTCGCAAATGATTGTGGCCAAACATGTTATGTTCGAGGCACCTTCCTGGAACACGCGGAGCGTGGTGCCGTCGATCAACTCGGCGAGGGGGGCGACGATGGCTTCGGTGTCTGGCGTCATGCGCTCTCTGAATCCGCCTGTTAGATTCCGCCGCGACGCAGCAGGAGTTGGATGACGGCCGTTTGAAACTGTTTCGCAAGTGTTGGTTCCATGTAGCTCGATATTATAGGTGGCTGCGATGAGGATCACTAGCCGGTTCGGTTCGAGCAGGCTGATACTTGCACACAGCCGCAAGCGAATGTAGTTTGCAGGTGCGGGTAAGGCTGGAGCCCGCCCCTCAGCGGCGAGCGGCTTGTGAGTTTCGAGGATGGATTCAATGGCGATGCGAATCGGATTTAGCACCATTTGCTGTCCCACCTGGGATTTGAAGACGGTTTTCGAACATGCGGTACGCCTGGGCTTCGACGGCCTGGAGTTTCGAGGCTTGCAGGGTGAACTCCATTTGCCGAACCACGTCGAGTTGGCGCGGAACGGTGATGTGTTGTTCGAAGTCTGCCAGAAAACGAATGTGGAGTTGGTCTGCCTCGGCACGTCAGCCTCATTCGGATCTCGGGACAAGCAGGTTCTGGGGGACAATAAGGCGGTGGTTCGTGAGCACGTTGAGCTTGCGCAGAGCCTGCACTGTCCATATGTCCGCGTGTTCACGGGCGACATTCCCGGCGGCTCGAATCGGCTCGGGACGCTGGGTCGCATTGTCGAAGCGCTCGAAGACCTGACCCACTTCGCCGTGCGTCGCAAGGTAACGCTCCTGATCGAGAATAGCGGCGAGCTGTCGAGCAGCAAGGATCTGTGGTTCGTGCTCGACGCGGTACAACACCCGGGGCTCGCGGCGTGCTGGAATCCAGTGAACGGCCTGAGTATCGGCGATCGAGCGTCGATCGCGATTCCGCGCCTGGGTTCGCGGCTGGGGCTGGTGCATATCACGGATGCGGCGTTTGCAGGTTCGTCGATGGAGGGCTATCAGCCGCTCGGCGAGGGCGATGTAGACATTCCAACTTTGGTCGAATTGCTGACGGGGATCACGTACGACGGCTACCTGATGGTGGAATGGCCCAAGCTGTGGGACAACTCGCTGGCCGACGCCGAGACCGTACTGCCGAAGTCGGTCGAGTACCTGCGCGGCCTGCTGAACGTCGAGCGCAAACCGCTCTCTGCCTACAAGGGTGACAAGTCGCCGGCGACGTTCGCCGATCGGCGTCCTTCGGTTTCCTCCCAAACATAGGACTATCCAGGCCGAGCACACGGACTCATGGGGATTGTCATCACGGAGCCCGTTGTTGGAGCCGCGCTTGCCGGACTGGCGGTTGTCAGTCTGGTCCTGCGGTTCCTCCCTTCTCATGTGCGCGTTGCCGTATTCGGGACCCTTCTCACGGCCGGCGTCGCGCAGATGGCCTGGTCGCTGCTGCTCGGCGAGGGTGATGCGGTCGCGGTCAGCGGGCACGTGGCTGCCGCTCTGGGGCTGTTGTGGTCGATGGCTGCCTGGCTGCTGCGTCGGCGGCATGGCGAGCGGGGTCGACTGGCCGCGACTCATCCGGGCGTGCTCGTGGCACAGTTCCTTTCGCTCGCGGCGTGCCTGTATGCCGTTCTGATCAACGTCTACTTCATGATCGCTCAATTGAGCTTGGCCCTGGTTCATACCTGGAGCTACACGGTTCTGAGTCCCACGCGCTGGATTCTCTCGGACAGCCTGGTGCCGCTGGACTTCATCATGGTGGCCGCGGCCTGCGTGGTCATCACCCACGCCTCGGGGAGCGCGTATCTCCTTGTTCCGCTGTTTTGGGCACTGTTTCTGGCGGTCGTCCGCCAATGTCTCTTGATTCCGCCCGTGGCGCCGGCCTTCCCCGCGGAGTCGCCCAATCCGGCGGGATCGCCGAGTTTGTGG
>JADFJZ010000055.1 GCA_022565195.1 Planctomycetota bacterium
GCGAACCATCTCGGCTCGATCGCACTGAAGGATAGCCGGTATGATCGCGCTGCGGAGTACTTCGCCGATGTTCAGAGTCGCTCGGGTGCGGAGGCCGTCAGCGCCGGCGCGCTGTTCCAGCAGGCCCAGGCCCTGATGGCTGCAAAGCAATTTGATGCGGCGGGATCGAAGTTTTCGGATTTTCTGAAGCGATACCCTGCGCACGATCATGCCGCTGTGGCGCAAAGTCAATTGATCGTCGCTCTGGCCCGCCAGGAGCGTTTCGCCGACGCGCTTGAGCAAATCACGGCTTTTGAGAGGCGCGATCCCAAGAAAATAGATGTCGCGCTTCTTGCAACAGTTCTCTATGAGAAAGCATGGGCTTCGCGCAAGCTAGGCCACGAGGAGCAGGCGCAGTTTGCCTATCGACGCCTCATCGAGTTGAAGACCGGTGGCGAGCTCGAAGCTCATTCGCTCCTGGAACTTGCGGAACTCGAAGCAAGTGTGGAGCAATGGTCGGAGGCAGTGACGTTGCTCACGCAACTCAAGAAACGAATTGACGCAAGCGACTCGATGGTCCCGTCGGCCGTCGCGGAGCAGGGAACCTACCGCCTCGGCGTCTATCTCTTCAAGATGGGCCGGTACGGTCAGGCGGCTACGAGATTCGAGGGCTTCGTCGAACAGTTCAGCGACAGCGCCGTGGTCGCTTCCGCGAGCTTTTTCTGCGGCGAGGCCTACTTCAAGTCAGCCAATCACCGCAGGGCGGTCAAGCATCTGGCGCGCGTGGTCGAACAGTTTCCTTCTCACGAAACCGCCGCTCCCAGCCTGCTGCGTTTGGGTGAATGTCTTGCTGTGCTGCAGAAGTGGAAAGAGAGTGAAGAGATCTTCGGGCAATACCTGGCTCGTTTCGCCGACGGCGATTTACGGTACCAGGCGAAGTTCGGCGTCGGCTGGGCTCGCGAGAACCAGGAACGCTACGACGAGGCGATCGAGGCGTATCGAGAGGTCGTCGAGCGACATCAGGGCGAAACGGCGGCCCGCGCGCAGTTCCAGATCGGCGAGTGCCTCTACGCTCAAAAGAAGTTCGAGCCGGCGGCCCGCGAGTTGATCAAAGTGGACATTCTCTATGCGTACCCGGAGTGGAGCGCCGCGGCGCTTTACGAAGCGGGGCGCTGTATGCAGCATCTCGGCCAGGATGCACAGGCTCGCGAGCAGTTCAAGCAGGTTGCGGGCAAGTACAAGCAAACGCGCTGGGCTCAGATGGCGGAGGAGAGTCTGGCTAAGCGCCCCGCTCCGGTTCCAAGAGGCGGTTGATTGAAGCGACTCAAGAATCACGATGAGGACGAGTAACAATGTGGACAGGGGAGTGAACTGGTGAAATCTCTCGTAAACACGGTATTGGCGGGCATGTTGGGACAGGGTGCTGGCGCGGAGGTCGTCCCCACGCGTGACTCGGTTGAAGTTCAGTCGGTGTGGGATTTCATCCTCAAGGGTGGGCCGATGATGATCCCGCTGGCGATCTGCTCGCTTGTCGCATTGGCCGTGATCGTTGAGCGGATAATGTCACTACGCCGCAGCCGGGTCATACCGCCGGGCTTTATGGATGGCCTTAAAGCGGAAATGAAGAATGGAACCGAGGATCATGCCCGCGCCGTCGATTTCTGCCGACGAAACGGCAGTCCCATCGCCAACATACTCGCGGCAGGCATCCGGAAACTGGCTAAGCCTATTGAAGTCGTCGAGAAGCACATTCAGGACGCCGGCGAGCGCGAAATGGTTCGACTTCGGAAGTATCTGCGTTTGCTCTCGGTCGTGGCCGCTATTGCGCCGCTCATGGGCCTGTTGGGCACTATCTTCGGTATGATCCGCGCCTTCCAGACCGTGGCCATCTCTCCCGAAGCGATGGGCAAGACCGCACTGATGGCCAAAGGTATTTACGAAGCCATGATTACCACCGCCGCCGGTTTGATCTTGGCGATTCCCGTGTTGGTGTGCTACCACTGGATCTCCGCCAAGATCGATCGGCTCGTGTTTGATATGGATCAATTGACAGTGGAGTTCATAGAAGATCATGCTCCCGAGTCTGCGACTTCCAATCAGGACTCCCGAAGACTCGAGATCGCCGACGCGTCCGAGCCTGCCGTTGAGGTGGCTGCTGCCGCCTCCTGAGGATTCGCCGCAATGTTGCTCAAACCACATGAAGCTGAGTCCCAACTGTCGATAGAGATGACGCCCATGATCGACATGGTATTCCTCCTGCTGATTTTCTTTCTGGTCGCGACGAGCTTCCATCAGGAAGAGCGCGAAATGCAGATCGCACTGCCGGTGGCACAATCAGCCGGCCCGATCAGTTTGGCTCTGCGTGAATTGGTCATCAACGTTGATGGGCAGGGCCGAATCATTGTGTCCGGGCGTGAGATCAGCTCCGAGGACTTGCACGGCATGGTCGTTGACGCCCTGGCGGGCAACCCGGATCAAAAAGTGACGATTCGTGGTGATCGCAGCGTGGCTTATGAGGCGGTCGTTCGCGTGCTGGACATCTGCAAGACCGGCGGGCTGCAAGAGCCTTATCTCGATACGGTTCTCAATGATTGACGCAGCACATGGCCCAATTCGAAGTTCGCAACTCAACTCCGCCTGACACCAAACGCAGACGATACTGGCCCCTGTGGGTCGCCGGCCTCGTGCTGTTCGGGGCCGTGGCGGTCAGCGGCTGGCAACTGTGGTTTGTACGGCAAGCGTTCTACAGCGACGCCGACACGATCAATCAACCTGCCGATATGGCTGTTGTGCGCGACATTCTCTGGCAACCGCCGCAGAGGCTCGCCGAACTGATCAACACGCTCGAAGACGACTACGAGCCCCGCCCGAGCGCCGATGGACAATTACTCTACCTGGTGAGGGGCAAGGCGGGCGAGAATGCGGATATCTATTGCTGCGCGCGGACAATTGATGGTTGGAGTCAGGCGACTCCGCTGGAGATGATCAACAGCGAATTCGACGATCTCGGCCCGGAGCCGAGCGCGGATGGGAAGAAGATCTACTTCTACAGCGACCGCCCGGGCGGCAGCGGCGGATACGACTTGTGGAGGTCTGAAAGAAGTGCAGACGGGTGGCAAACTCCGGTTAACCTCGGTTCAGCGGTGAACTCGGAGTACAACGACTATGGCCCGGCGATTACGCCGGACGGCAAGACGCTGTACTACTCCAGCAATCGCCCGAGCGCCGATGACGAGGTCGGTTCCGATCCGAATGCCTGGATCGCGACGCTGCGCGAAGACCTCCATCATCGCGACTACGATTTGTATTCCGCAGCACTGAACGAAAGCGGCTGGGGCAATGCTGCGGCGGTCGATGTGCTCAACACGCCGCAGAACGAAGGTGCTGCGGCGATCAGTCCGTTCGGCGATTTCTTGTACTTCAGCTCGGATCGACCCCGTGGGGCGGGCGGGTTTGATCTCTACCGTGTATGGATTCGCCGTGGTGTGCTTCAGGAGCCGACAAATCTCGGTTCAGCCGTCAACACGCCGGCCAACGAACTCGACCCGGGGCTGGCGATGGGTGGTTACGCGCTTTATTTTAGTTCGGACCGCTCGCCGGAGCGCGGCGATCCACAAAAACCCAATGACTACAACCTCTACTACACTTCATCGCGTGAAGTATTCGCGGATTATGAAGTGCGAACCGCGTCGATGAACTGGGCGGCCTTTTGGGAAGAGATCTTCCCGAACGTCCTGTGGCTGCTGTTGTCGCTGCTATTGATGCTGCTTCTGTTCTATCTGCTGCGCGGCGAGGCGTACCGCAAACTGAGCCTGCTGGTCCGCTGCCTGCTCGTGTCAATGCTTCTGCACATGTTGCTCCTTGTTCTGATGAGCTTCTGGAACGTCTCGGCGGCCATCGCACAGGCGATGCGCCGCAACGGGGGCACACGGGTTGTACTGGCTTCGCCTGCGGGCAGTAACGAAATCGCGATTCAGATTCGGGGACGGTTGGCCGATTTTGAAATGCCTTCGCCTTCGCAGAGAGAGGTTGAGCGACTGTCGCAGGAAGCTCTGGTCGAAGCTGAGAACACGCAAGTTGCGCTGGACATCTCGGCGAGTCGCCTCGAATTCGTCGAGCGCCTGGAATTCGAACGCCAGGTCAAGGAGGCGCCTCAACCGATGCCCACGGAGTTCTTGTTTCATGAGCCGGCCGTGTCACTTGCCGAGCAAGTTCAGCCGGTCGACGTGCGTGTTGCCACGCCGAGCGCCAATAAGCCGGCGAATAGGCAGGAAGCCGAAATCGTGGCCCACGCGGAGCCGGCAGTTCTATCTCGAGCCAGTGTTCGTTCGCATGAGCAAGTGGATTCCCAATTCCAGCCAACAATCGTTGAAATCAGTCCATCATCCGTTGCGGGTGTTGACGTTGCCGAGAAACAAATGAGCTTGCACAGAAGTCCTCATAAACCGGAGTTGGCGCGCGTCTCAATTGCACTTGAAACGCCGAGCGTTGATGTTGGAGCAATTGAGTTGTATGCACCACTCGAACTCACGCCGGTTTCGCTACCGCGGGCAAAGGTGGTGTCTGCTGAAGCTGCTGAGCCGACAGCGCAGGTTGAACCGCTATTGATCGCGGCAGCGCCGCAGGCGGTGGCTTCCGGTCTGCTGGAGGCCGTCGAAGCTGACTCTGTGCGCCTTGCACCCGAAGAGTTCACGCCGTTGCAGACGGCATCAGACTCTATTTCTCAGTTCGAGCCGCTGGATGTCGAGTATCCACCCGACAGCATCGTTGCAGACTTGCCGGGCGTGAATATCATAGCGGTTGACATACCCGAGTTCCGCGTCGGCAATATCGCGATTCCCGGTCAGAAAGAACGGCCAAGTGAAGGGCAGCAAGAGATCACCTTCGATACAAGTGCGCTCGCCGAAGAAGATCACGCTGCGGAGCGGCATCATAATGTCACGGCAACGCCAATCACCGGTGAGCCAACGGTAGTGGCGCTAATGCCGACTCGGGACGACATGTTGGATTCGCGTGAGACAAGTCTCGCGGTTGTGAATAGCACGATCGCGGAGCCTGCGAATCCGCAAGCGCCGGCCAGTGACGCGAGTCTCAGCGTGCGGAGTGTTTCAATCCCCGCATTGCCGGACCCGCTGCTGGCGTTGCCCACCGAAACCACAACGCCGCCGAATCCTTACGCGCAGCGAAGCGAGGAAGAAAGAAAGGAACTGGTCGAGCGGCTGGGTGGCAGCGAGGAGACGGAGCGTGCCGTTGCGCTGGCGCTGAAGTGGCTTTCGGCTCATCAGAGTGCCGATGGTCGCTGGGATGCGCGCAGGTTCGACGAGAACTGCGGTGCGTGCCGAGGCAAGACAAAGATCAGGGCGGATGTCGCGTTGACCGGTTTGTCTTTGCTGTGTTTCCTGGCAGTCGATCACACACACGTCCAAGAAGGAGAATTTCAGGACACCGTTCGGCGAGGTCTGGATTGGCTGATCGCACAGCAGGAATCGAGTGGCGACCTGAGAGGCGGCGAGACGATGTACAGCCACGGGATCGCCACGATTGCCCTCTCGGAAGCCTACGGCATGACTGCGGATCCGGCGCTGGCTCCACGAGTCCAGGCCGCCGTTGACTTCATTTATCGCGCTCGCAACCGAAGCGAGGGTGGCTGGCGATATGATCCCGGGCAGGCCGGCGACACATCCGTGCTCGGTTGGCAAGTGATGGCTTTGAAGAGCGCTCGCGCTGCCGGAGCAGACGTGCCGGAAGGTGCTTTCGACGTCGCCCGCAGGTGGCTTGATCGCGTCAGCCAGGGGACTTCCGAAGGACTATACGCGTATCAACCCGGTCGGAAGTATACTCGCTCGATGACGGCCGAGGCGATGTTCGTCCAGCAACTACTCGGCCGCACTCCGGACGAACTGCGTATGCGGACTTCTGCCAGATTCGTGGCCCGGCAGTTGCCTGATTGGGAGGACGATCCCAACACCTATCTGTGGTACTATAGCACATTGGCGCTGTTCCAGCACCAAGGCGAAGAATGGCGGGACTGGAACGGGGCGCTCACCAAACAACTGCTGCGTCACCAGCATCAATCCGGAAAGACGGCCGGCAGTTGGGATTCGACGGACCGCTGGTCCAAGCTCGGCGGCCGCGTGTATCAAACTGCGCTTTGCACCCTCATGCTGGAAGTCTACTACCGCTACCTGCCGTCGTACATGCAACCTTTGACTGAGGACTGAGGACTGAGGACTGAGGGAAGCGGGAAAAGGGCTGAGGGCTGAAGGCTGGGTGAAACTTGACCCCGATGAGTCGATTGGCGAACTTCACATTCACTGGGGCACATTTCGCGGCTGTCCTCTTGATGGCTGCTGTTCCACTGCAACTGCTGATTCAATTCCTGGGTTCCGTGATCGACAGTGATACACTCCGGGCCGTGACCACCCGGTGGCCGATCCTGCTGGGCAACACCGCAGTGGTCTCCGGAATTGCCGTCCTGCTCGCTCTGAGCGTTGGCTTGGTTCTGGCGGTGTCGCTTTTCCGCACGAATATGGTCGGCAGAACCTTGGGGAAAGCCTTGTTGCTCCTGCTGCTGTGCCTGCCGACGTATGCCACCGGCTCGGCGCTGTTGTGGTCGGTGGGATTCTCCAGTTATCGCGAGTCTGCGGTTGTGGCTGGCTTGCTGTACGGGCTGATGCTGACGCCGCTGGCTGCTTTGATTCTCGGTGTCGGGTTGAACCGAGTGGACTCGGCGTGTGAGGATCAGGCGCTGCTCGAATGCAGGGCGGCGGGCGTCCTGTGGTTCGTATCGCTCCCATTGATTCGATGGAATCTTTGCGTCGCCGCGCTGCTCGTGGTCTTCATATCCGCAACGGATTATTACATCACCGACATGCTGCAGGTTCGCACTTTCGCCGAGGAAATCTACACTCAATATGCGCTGCAAGGCGCTGCTGCGATGCCATTGCTGCTCAGCATTCCGCCTTTGCTCGTCTTTGCCACTTTGTATGCACTGGCCTTCCGGTTTCGTCCTGATCGGCATGCGCTGCGCGCCAGAGATTGCACGAGCGCGCGCCCATTCAAGCTGGGCGTGTGGCGCGGAGTTGTGAGCTTAGTCGTGGTGGGGGCCATTCTCCTGTTTGCCGCGATTCCCCTTGCTTCGACGGTGAATCAGATCAGAGCCGATGGACCACTCGAACCCACCAGTGGGATTGAGCTCACAAGCGGGATTGAACCCACCAGTGGGATTGAACCCACAAGTGGGTTTGCAAACAGCGCTCTGGCGACGATGCCCGAACTGCTCACATCTCTGTGGACCTGCCCTGCCGCCGCGTCGGTGTGTGCTGCTCTTGGTCTGGGAATCGCGTGGTTGGCCGTGCAGGCCCGGCCCACAAGTGGGTTCAAATGCATCCGCTGGATCGTGGCTGCGATCGTGGTCTTGGCATGGTGCGTCCCGGCACCGGCGTGTGGCGTCGCTCTGATCCAACTACTGAACCGGCCGGGCGCGCTCGGGGCTATCTACGACTCGCCAGTTGTCTTGATCATCGGGTACCTCGTGCGTTTCCTTCCATTGGCAGTTTTGCTTCTTGTGCCCGCCGTTGAGCGTGTGCCCCTTGAACTCGAGGATTCGGCGAGAACCGAGGGTTGCAGCTCGTGGGGAGTGCAGCGGTTCATCTATTGGCCCCTGTCGATCAACCATGCGGCCTTAACGTGGTTCATCGTCTTGGCCTATTCCTATGGCGAGATCGCGTGTACTGTCTCGATCGCTCCTGCGGATT
>JADFJZ010000056.1 GCA_022565195.1 Planctomycetota bacterium
GCTCGAGGCCGACGTGCAGGAGTTCTCGGTCAAGCGGCTGTCTGCCATGCTCGAGAAAGGCATCGCCGACGAACTCTTCGCCAAGTCCATCCTCGTGCCCCTGCGCATGCGCCGGTAGAGCAAATCCAATTCAAGGAGCCGCAGGCTTCAGCCTGCGCGATCTCTCGCCAGCGGTTGATCGCACAATGGCAATTCCCCATCAGCCGATTAGAATGCTCCGATGCACCAATTGACCACCCAGGACTGGTCGTGGATCGTCGGCTTCCTGCTGGTGGCCTTCGGCCTGGCGCTATACCACTCGCGCAAATCCTCGCAGTCCATCGAGGACTACTTCGTTGCCGGCAAGAACACGCCGTGGTGGATTCTGGGCACCAGCATCGTCGCCACCACATTCGCCGCCGACACGCCGCTGGTCGTCTGCGGCTTGGTCGTCACGCAGGGCATCTCCGGCAACTGGTACTGGTGGGCCGTCGTGCCGTCGGGCATGTTGGGCGTGTTCTTCTTCGCCAAGCTGTGGCGGCGGAGCGGCTGCCTGACGCAGGCTGAGTTCGCCGTCATCCGCTACGGCCCGGAGCGGGCCAAGGTGCTGCGGCTGTTCTACGTCTTCTACCACGGCGTGCTGCGCAACGCCGTTACGCTGGGTTTCGTGAACCTGGCCATGGCCAAGATCATCACGCTCTGCACGCCTTTCGGGCAATGGGAGGCGCTTGGCTTCTGTTTCGTTCTCACCGTCATCTACACCATCCTCGGCGGCATCAAAGGCGTCATGTGGACAGACTTCTTGCAGTTCTTCCTCGCCATTGGATCGGCAGTGGCGATTGCATTCTACGCCGTTCGCAGCGCGGGTGGATTCGAGGTGCTGAGGGAGCGCGCGCTTGGACACCTCGATGACAGCGGCGTGCTTGTCTCGCAGGCAGACTACTTTCCGCCGGCCATGACGAGTGAGTGGTGGGCATTCATCATCTTCATCACCATTTACTGGATCGCATGTACGCCTACTGATTGCAACGGCTACGCCGTGCAGCGCTTGCTCGCCGCCCGGGACGAGAAGCACGCGGTTTGGGGATACCTGTGGTACAACGTGGCCCACTTTGTGCTGCGAAGTTGGCCTTGGATGTTGGTGGGGTTCGCGGCGATGTTGCTGCCCGTGTACTCGACGGCTGAAGCGATTGAGGATCCGGAGAAACTGTATGTCCTGACACTCTTGGAGACGTGTCCCGCGTGGCTCATCGGCCCGGCGCTGGCTTCATTGTTGGCTGCCTACATGTCCACGATGGACACGCACATGAATTGGGGGGCGTCCTACTTGATCAACGACTTCTACAAACCGTACGTCAAGCCGCACGAATCCGCAAAGCACTACGTGTATGCGAGTCACATTGCGACCGTAGTGATCGCGTTGGCGGGTTTGATCGCCACTTCCCGCCTCAGCTCGATCATTCAAGGCTGGGGCATGGTCTTTGGGTTGCTGTCCGGAATGGGCATCGTTGGCATTCTGCGTTGGACATGGTGGCGCGTGACAGCCTGGACGGAGATCGGCTGCATGATCGGCGCGGGCGTGGCTACGTGGGCGATGCAAAAGTTTGCCCCGGAAGTCCAGGTCCCGTTCACTCTGCTGTTCATCGTACCAATCGCGATGCTCGGTTCAGCGATCGGCACCTTTGCATTTGCTGCGGAACCACGCAACGTTCTCGTCGCGTTCGCAAATCGAGTACGCCCGCCCGGGCCTGGTTGGATCATCCCCACGGATCTGCCTTCCGAAGGGCCTGCCAGCGGCTTCCCAGTCATTGTCGAGAGCGATGAACCCCATCAGAGCCCAGAGCGCCAGCGACGGGTCGATGAACAAATCGGGTACCGGGCAGCAAGTTTGCTCCGCCCAACGATCTGCTGGTTGATGGGTACATTGGCGATCTATTGCGCGATGTTCGGCGTGGGGGACTTGTTGCTCAAGTCGAAGCTGCGCGGCGCGGGATTGTGTGCGGCGGCGGCGGTGCTCGTCATTGTCGTTGGCTTGATCTATCGCTCAGACGAAGCTGAGTGCTGAGGACTGAGGACTGAGGACTGAGCGTCGTGCCCTATGCTCGCTACTGGTTACTCGCTACTCGCTACTGACTTGCGAAGGCAATTAATGCGATCGACATGCTGTCTGAGGCATTCTTCGGTCACGTCCGCCGCTCGAACAGCCGCCACGACTGCATCGACCACCTGCGTTGGGCGATCGGGATCGTAGACCAGATTGTTCCCGAACAGCAGCAAATCCACGCCGGCATTGAGCGCCAGAGTGACGCGCTCCTGCAATGAATAGTGCTCCGCCGCGGCAGCCATGTCCAGGCAATCGGTGACCACGACGCCGTCGAAGCCCATCTCGAGCCGCAACATGCCGTCGATCATCTTCGCCGACAGGCTGGCGGGCAATTCGGGATCGAAGCCGCGATGCAGCAAATGCCCGACCATTACCATATCGACGACTCCCTCATTGATCAGGCAGCGGTAAGGCATAAGCTCGCTGTCTTTGAACGACTCGGTGACATCGACGGCGGACAGATGCGTGTCGGCCGTGCTGCTGCCGTGGCCGGGGAAGTGCTTGATGGCCGTCGCCACGCCGTGCTCGCGATGGCCGGCGATGAATGAGCGGGCATGGTCGGTCACCACTGCCGGGTCCTCGGAGAAGCTTCGCCCTTGAGCGCCGATGATCGGGTTTCGTGGATTGATGTTCAAATCGACGACCGGCGCGAAGTTCACGTTGACGCCGACCTCCGCCAGCGCCAGAGCGATGTGCGAAGCCGTGAGTTGTGTCTCGGCGGGCTCGAACTTCTCGCCCATCTCGGCGTGCGAGGGAAACTGCGGAAAGCCGTTCTGCGCGTTGAGGCGCGCCACTTGCCCGCCTTCCTGATCGATCGCGATAAGCAGAAGCGGGTCGGATGCCGCCTGAAGCTCCGCAGTCAGTCCGCGAAGCTGCTCCGGCGAGGCAATGTTGCGGTCGTGCTCTCCCGTCGGCACATGCTCGTCGAACAGAATCACGCCGGCGAAGTGATTCTCGCGGATGTGTCGATGAATATCGGAGCCCAACTTGGCGGTCAGACCGCGAAAACCAACCATCACCACCGAGCCCGCCAATCGACGAAGTTCCATCTCAGTCATCATTGCGCTCGATGATGCGGTCCAGGCGGCCGTGCGTTTCGATCAGCATCCGGCTTGCTTCTTCGCGATCAGCGTTCTTGAAGTGCATGACGATGGCGGTCTTGACGTCCTCCCCCTGACGTAGGAGTTGTTCGGCTTCATTGCGTGACGTGTCTGTCGCAGCTTGTACGATGCGAATGGCACGATCGCGGAGTTTGGCACAGGCGTCGCGATTGAGATCGACCATCAAATTGCCGAAGACCTTGCCGATTCGGATCATGCTGATCGTCGTAATCATATTGAGCACCATTTTGGTAGCGGTGCCGGCTTTCATGCGTGTCGAGCCGGTGATCACTTCCGGCCCGGTGAGCACGCGAATGGAGATATCGGCGTCGTCCTGGTGCGCGTGCTCGGGCACGCAGGCAAAGAAGATGGTCTTGGCGCCGCGGCGCTTCGCTTCCGCCAGTGCAGCGTGTACAAACGGCGTCGTGCCGCCGGTGGCGATGCCCATAACGACGTCTTCGGCAGCCACCTCGCATTGGGCGATCGCTTTGACAGCATCGTCGGCACGGTCTTCGGCGCCTTCGATGCTTCGCCGTATTGCCGGTTCTCCGCCGGCGATGATGCCCTGCACCATTTCCGGCGGCGTCATGAAGGTCGGCGGGCACTCGGCGGCGTCGATGACGCCCAGCCGCCCGGAAGTCCCCGCACCCACATAGAAGAGTCGCCCACCGCGCTCGAAGGCCCGCACGACGCATTGAATCGCTTCACAAATCTGCGGCTTGGTTCGCCGGACCGCATCGGCCACAGTGCGATCCTCGCCGTTGATGACATCGAACGAATCGGCGATGCTCATGCGATCAATGTGTATCGACTGCTGGTTCTGCTGTTCGGTCAAAAGGTGACCGCGATCTTGAGTCATAAAACCTCAGTCCTCAGTCCTCTTCAGACGCGCACGACCTTTCCCAGAATGACCGGTCGACTGGCGCCGGTGACCTGCGGCAGGTTGGCAGGTACGCCGTCGATGCACGCCGCCGCCAGCATCGCAAAACTCACGCATTCCTTGGCCTGCAGCGGGATGGCGAAGTCTTCGACGGTCTTGAACTCTGTTTCGGGTAGTTCGGCCTGCAACATGCTCACAAGAGTCTTGTTGTGCGCGCCGCCGCCGTAGAGAATAACCTCGACGTCATCGAGGTCGATTCCGAGGTGGGTCTTGTAAGCGTAGGCGATGCTGCGGGCGGTGAGCATGGTGCCGGTGGCCAGCATGTCGTACTTGTCCAAGCCCCGGCCGCTCACGAGTTGTCGCATGCCGCTGACGAAAGATCGTCCGAACTGCTCCCTGCCAGCGGACTTGGGCGGCGGTTGCCGGAAGAACGGCAATTGCATCATCTTCTCAACGCAGCTCATGTCCGGTTCGCCTCGGGAGGCGTAGAGGCCCTGAGGATCGTAGCGGTGCTTCCTTTGTGTCAGGCGCCGGATGATCGTGTCGATCACCATACAGCCCGGCCCGGTATCGAATGCGATGGTGTCTTCCGCTCCCCGGCCGGTGGGCAGATAGGTCAGGTTAGCGATTCCACCGATGTTTTGGACGATTCGGGCCTGGTCGTCCGAACGGAACAGGACGTAATCCGTCCACGGCACCAGCGGCGCCCCCTGCCCGCCCACTGCCAAGTCAGCGGCGCGGAAATCAGCAACCACCGTCGCGCCGGTTTGAGCGGCGATGATCGCCGATTCACCGATTTGATACGTGCAGCGTGGGTGGTGATCGTCGCCATCGGGCATATGGCAAATGGTTTGCCCGTGCGAGCCGATGGCAGCGAGCTGATCCGCCCGCACGTCGGCCTGTTCCATCAATTGCCGGGCGCACGTTGCGAATTCCTCGCCAAGCTGCACATTGAGTCCCGCGAGATCTTCGGTGCGCGTCTTGGCCGGCGCCATGACGGCCAGCAGGGCGTTGCGGAAAGGCTCGGCATACTCCACGTGGCGGTGGGCGATGAACTCGACGCGCATTTCCAGACCGCTGCCGTCGATTTCGACAAGAGCGGCATCGACGCCGTCGCAGCTCGTGCCGCTCATCAGTCCAATGAATTTCCGTCTGCCTCTCATAATTGCTATGCACACTTAGGCTTGTTGGAGGCCACCCGGGACCGCTCATGCGACCATTGTAACGTGAGTCACGGAATGTCAACATACGGTCGGGCACTGGCGATCGTGTCCCGATTCGGGGACAATGCCGCCATGGACGCTCCAGAACTTGATCTGATCGGCCGCCCGCTGGTCATGGGCATCTTGAACGTCACTCCCGACTCTTTCAGCGATGGTGGCAGGTTCATGGACGTCGGCGGTGCCGTTGGGCATGCCGAGCAAATGATCCGCGATGGCGCGGATATCATCGACGTCGGCGGCGAATCGACCCGCCCGGGGTCACAAGCTGTCTCGGCTTCGGATCAAATCAAGCGCACCCAACCGGTCATTGCTTCCATCCGTGAGAGACAAGCCCAAATCCCGATTTCGATCGACACACAATCGGCGGAGGTTGCTTCCGCAGCACTTGACGCCGGCGCTACGATTGTGAACGACATCTCGGCCCTGCGCGCGGATTCAAATATGGCTTGCCGCGTGGCGGATGCCGGTGCGTACGTCGTGCTCATGCACATGCAGGGCATGCCGCGAACCATGCAGCAGAATCCGCGTTACGACGACGTGGTAGGTGAGATTGAGGCATTTCTCAAAGAACGCATCGAGTTCGCAGTTTCAAGCGGCATCAGGCGGGAGCGGATCATCATCGATCCGGGCATCGGTTTTGGAAAGACGGTCGAGCACAACCTCCAGATTCTCGCCAATCTCAGACGATTCGCGGCCATCGGACCGATGTTGTTGGGGACATCGAGGAAATCGCTGTTCGCCGGACTTCTCGGCATCGACAAAGTTGAGGAGCGTCTGACCGGCACCATTGTGACCAACACGATCGGCCTGCTCGCCGGTGTGCGCATCCTGCGCGTTCACGATGTGAAGGAGGCGTGTCACGCCGTCGCCCTGTGCGAAGAAATCATGCGTGCAACGCTGCCGGGCGCCCGCGTCTCGTGAGAAGCCTATTCCGCCTTGGGCTCGCGGGTCATGAGTGAATGAACTGCATCCGAGGGGGACAGGCCCTCGAACAGCACTTTTCCGACGGCCTCCACGATGGGCATGTCCACCTTGTGCCTGCGCGCCAGAGCGACGACACTTTTGGTGGTTGGGATTCCTTCGATGATCGACGGCGTTGATCGGATGACTTCCGCGGGTGACCGGCCCTGGCCGATGTGCTGACCCGCTGTGCGGTTTCGGCCGTAGGGCGAGATGCAGGTGGTCACCAAATCGCCGACGCCCGCCAGGCCGTAAAACGTCTCCGTCCTCGCGCCCATGGCCACGCCGAGGCGCGTGATTTCAACCAGCCCGCGAGACAGCAGGGCGGCTTTGGCGTTGTCGCCGAGCTTGAGCCCGTCAACGATGCCGGCGGCGATGGCGATGATGTTCTTCATGGCGCTGGCGAGTTCCACGCCCACGAGATCCGTATTGGTGTACACTCGGAAGGTGTCGGTATTAAACGCGGCCTGCGTCGTTTGGGCGGTTGCTTCATCCTCGCAGGCAATAACGACCGAACACGGCAAGCCGGCGGCGATTTCGCGGGCGATGCTCGGGCCTGAGAGCATGGCATAGGTTCGCTGTCCGCACAGTTCCGCCAGCACCTCGGTCGGTCGAAGGAGCGTGTCATTCTCGATGCCCTTGGCGGTGCTGATGATGGGGATGTGCTCGGGCACGTCGGCTGCGAATGCTTCCCAGACGCTGCGGATGAATTGTGAGGGCACCGCCGAGACGGCGACCTCGGCCTGCTCGAGCGCCCACTGCGGGTCCGTGCCCGCTTCGATGCGTTCGGAGAGCATGCAGCCGGGCAAGTATTGCTTGTTCTGGCGCTCGACGTTGATTTGTCGTGCGCGTTCGGCGTTCCGGCCCCACAGGCGCACGCTGATGCCGTTGCCGGCCAGCAGCATGGCGCAGACGGTACCCATGGCGCCGTCGCCGATGATGGCAGCGCGCTGAATCATAAGGATATCTAACTGCATCGCCGGCGGGCCTGCAAGGCGAAGCGCGAGAGACTTGACAGTTTGGCGCGAATCGGTGAGATTGTGCGTGCTCGGGCGGGCTGGTCTCGCCCGCCTGCACCTCTAGCTCAATTGGCAGAGCAGCTGGCTCTTAACCAGCGGGTTCGGGGTTCGAGTCCCTGGGGGTGCATTTGACAGCCCATCGTGCTCAGCGCGGCGTGGCGTCCCGCGAATCCGCGTTTTTGAAGCGGATGTGATGCCGTTTGGACGCAGGCTTCCACTCAAATGACCCTGATCCGGAGGAATAGACCATTGGGCAAGATGTGTGTCGCGCTGGCGATGCTGTTGAGTTTCTGTTCCGCAGTGCCGGCCCAGGAAAAGCCGCTGGCGTTCGTCGGTGCGAAGATCATTCTCATCGACGGCGCGAATATCGAGGAGGGCGTGCTGGTCGTGCATCAGGGGCGGATCACGGCCGTCGGCGCTGCGGGCGCCGCGATCATCCCGGACGATGCACGGCAAATCGATGTA
>JADFJZ010000057.1 GCA_022565195.1 Planctomycetota bacterium
CGCGAAGTTGTATTCGTACACTCCTTCATAGTGGACGTTGCCGGTCTTTTCCGTCATGGCGATGGTCGTGTAGCTGCCTGGGTCGAAATCGGCGGCGTCCCAAAACTTGCCGTCACTGAGCCGCTCGATGGACAGGTTGACCGATCTGCCTGCCAGCGCTTCAGCGCCGTTGAAGAGAAAAACCCTGATCTTTACCGTCGATCCGATTGGAACTTGGTCAGTCATGGCAAGGGTGCTTTATTCGCCGTCCCGCCGGCGCGAACTCATACCGGGTTTCTGGTGCGTGCTCTCTTTTTCTGGGGCAGCGCACTTGATGGCCTCGTCGAGAATCCGTATCGCAGCCTGCACTTTCAAGTGTTGTCCCCGCGTCAGCAATGCAGCGCCGGATGCGGAATCAAGCAGGCGCAGGGCGTCGTGCGCCATCATGGACGCTTGAGTCTCCGATCCGTTGGGATGACTGTCCGGTTCCGACGACATTTCAAGTCCAGATAGGAATCCAATAGTCGGTCAAGCCGTCATAAATCTTCAACCACTTGGATTGACCCGTAGACGTCGGGCCGCTGCCCAAAGTGACCACCTTGTCCAGGGCGGCTTTCCCGCCGGTTCCGGGCGCCACGCTCACATTGGTCAAGGTCACTCTGGATCCCGAACCGCCCGAATCACTCTCCACCCGCACGGCGTCCGCCGTTACAGATCCATCGACCGTCAAGCCCTGAAGAAGGCCGGCAGAGAAGCTCCCGATTTGAGAACCGTTGATGTTCAGATTGAGCGTAACGTCGGATTCGAGCGTCATGATGCCGTTGCCCGGCGAGTGAATGAAGATGTCCGCGTCGCGCAGGATCAACTTGTTGCTCGAAGAAAGTGTCTGAGCCTGCGTCCAGGTGTTGGCCGAGTCGAACAGATCGAAGTCCACCCAATCACCGGCCGATTTCTGGAGGAAATCCCCCGTGCTCACCGCGGTCGTGTCCACGTCCGACAAGTCGGCAAGTGCATGAGTGTGGCTCGACCCGGCGAACGCTGCGGCATGTTGCCCGTCCAGTAGATCTGCGTTGAGGTTGGGAACCACATCCGTTGAGGCCACGACGAACGGTGCGGTGCCGGCTGCGACGTCGCTTTCCAGTTGCCGGGCGGTGAATTTGAACCCGCCCAGGTCCACGTCGGCAGCCGCGGCGGCAAGATCCGAAAACCCCGCAGCATCCGAAACGGCGCCGCCCGAAGCGCGCAACACGCCGTCCAGCCCCGACAGGGTCAAACTTGAAAACGTGGGCGCTGCGGAGGTCTTGACGCTCTGATCGAACCAGTCATCCAGGGTCGGATCGCCCTGCAAGGTCGCCTGTCGGTCGGCATCTCCGGTCAGCCAGGTCAGATTACGGTTGGCGCTCAAGTCGCTGCCGGCCAGATGGTGCAGGAAGTGCGACTGGTCACTGTCGAGCGCCCGCGGCGGAATAATCTGTGCAAACTGCGTCCCGTACATGTCTCTGTGCCTTGTTCCCTGTTGTCTCTTCGTACTTTGTACTTCGTCCTTAACTCGGTGTTACGGTGATCACGCCGTCAGCCTCGCTCGGCGTCAGGGTGCGAATCGTGGTGCTGCCGTCATCGTCCTTGATCACGTCCACGCCGGTCGCGACGGTGTGCTCGCGCATGTTGACCAGGGCGGCCTTGGCCAGATGCAGTTCGTCGGCGATGGCCGTGTGCAGGACGATCGTCAGCGGATCCCATTCGCTCCCGGCGGCATCGACGCACACAACCGCGATCGTCGTGGCGTTCATTTCCGAAGCCGTCAGCGAGAATCGATACACGCCGGTGGTGCCGATTTCGGTGGGCAAGCTGGAGATGTTCGCAGGGGCGCCGCCGTCTTTGATCACTTTGACATCGCCGGCCGCCAGCGTCGCCGACGACTTGTAGTTCGGGCGGCTGCCCGAATCGACCAGCGGGGCGTCGAAGTTCGTAGCTACATTCTTGCGCCGGTTCAGTTCCATCTCACAGTCTCCGACGCTCCCCGAATCACTCTCCAAGGAGCCGCAGGCTTCAGCCTGCGCGGATCAACTCATGGTGCGCCACTCAGTGTCCTAAGTAATGCTCACGGTCGCCGACGCCAGTCGCCCGCCGATTTCGGCGTTGAATTCCCAACTTTGCGCCCCGGCGACGTGCCCGATGGTGAATACCACCGTTCCGTTGGCGTCCGTCGCCGCCAGTAAGTGCTCGTCCGTGGTCACGACCTTGATCGACTGTGCAGCCGGCACCGAAAAGCCGTTGTCCGGTGTTGTGGCGGTCTCGGTCTCGTACGCCGTGTCCGACAGCCACGCGCGCACGATAAATCGCCCCGCCAAATTCGCGCCGCCGTTGTTCTTCACTTGCACGGTCACGGTCGCCGACGTGTCACCACCATCATTGACGGTCAAGTCCGCCGTCGGCTCCGCCGCCGCCACGAAGAATCCAGTCTCGATGCGCTTGTCCGTGATGTTCGTCACGCCGGCGACGGTCACCACTTCCGCGAGCGGCAGAAAACTGCTGATGTCCGTCGGCCAGGACGACTGGACCTGCAGCGTATTGGACGAATCGAGATACACATACCGCGTCACGTCATCCGGCACCGCCTGGGCGGTGGCGCCGGCGAAACTCTTGCGTGTGCCGCCGAGCGTATAGTCGATGGGGTAAACGCCGAGCTTCAGACTGCCCTCGTCCACCACCATGCCCTGCCGCGCCGAAGCCAGGATTGCATTTTGCCGCTGAAGCCGGCGGTTGAACTGCACTTCGTATGCCGGCGTGCTGGTTGGATTCACGCCCTTGGCCACATAGGGCAAACCGGTCAGCGTATCGGTCGTCCCGTCGAGGGCTTCGACGGTTGAATCGCCGGGGAATTGTTCGTTGGGATACGTCGGCATCGTTCACTCCTGTCGTGTCAATTGGCCTCCGCCAGCGGCAGCCGAGGCTCGATACTGAAAATGACTTGATCGTTCACTGCGTCATAGCCGGTTTTCTCGAATCGCCATGGCGGCCGAGGGGCGCTGTTCACTGTGTCGGCGAACGTCGGCCAGGGGCCGGTCGAGCGATTGCCGACCGCGTCCGCCATCTTCAAAACATGCTGAAAGCGGCCGAAAACATACGGTTCGCTCTCCCAGACCACGACGGATTCCGGAACCAAATGCGTGTCGCTCAAATGCACACCTTCGAGATGCCCCGCCGGGAAAACGCCGTCCAAATGCACGCCCAGCAAGTGTCCGCCGAGCAGATGCGCTGCGACAGGCGGCGCTTCGAGCCACAACGGCACGGCCCGCGTAGTCAGCGAGTGATCAAAATCGACCGTGCCCGTCGCACGATCGCCGAACACTTCAAAAGCGTCGCCGGGAACATACTCGCTCCGCCGCGCGATGATGATTCGGATCGGTTGCATTTACGCTCCCACCAACACGTCGGGGCTCTCGATCTTCAATTCCGTCTCGTAGCGATCCTTCAATCGATAAGTCACGCCGACCACCACCGGATAGCGCACGTCATGCCCGACGCGCGTGCCGAAGTCGATTTCACGTCCCTGGATCTTGCCCAATTGATCGCCGATGCCGTACTGCGTCTCGATCCAGGGAATAACCGGCGCCGGCGTCAATCGCCGATCGTGATGCGCTCTGGAGGTTTCCACGGCAAACGCTGCGATACCATTGGAATCGTCCGCAACCAGCTCCCCCAATTCATCGCCAGGCTGGACCAAGTTGTTTGTCACGCCGTCACGGGTGACAAACAGGAACGTCTTGCTGCTGTCCACCACATCGGAATGAACTTGAACGCCCGGAGTGAAGTACTCGCTCGCCGGCCACTCACTGATCAACCGCTGGTCCGATTCGATCACGCCCGTCACCCGCACGCGAAAGGTCTGATCGATAATCGCCCACCACATATTTTGCTCGAGCGGACCCATCAGCGGCGGCGTGATGCTCGTCAGGTTGGCGATCCCGAAGTACACGCCGGCCTCGGAGTCCAGCGCCGTGATGCGCTGGAACAACATTGGGTGCCAGGTCGAACCCGAATCGAAGCTGACCTCTGGATACACGCCCCCGCCCTTGCCCAGGAACTCGCGCGTGACCGAATGAAAGAAGCGCCGCGTGCGCCGCGCCCATTCGCCGGGCGCCGCCACCGAATCATCCGCCACAGTCGACCAGTCAAAAACCTGATAATTGTCGAAGGGAGCGTTGCGATTGTATGTTGCGGCATCATAGGCGCCCGCCTCGTTCAAAACCCATTTGCGGGCGACATCCTTGTGATCAGCAAAGTCATTGCCGCTGCGGTGATACTTGCGATACCAGTCAAAGTTGTTCGGATCCTCGTCCAACAGGGGAATCAAGTTCTGCGGAATCACGACATCCTTGGCGGCGGCGCGGTCGGCCGGGTCCACGTTGTCGAGATTCGCCTCCGGCGCCCAGCCGGGTGCCAACGGCAGTGTAAACTCGTACTGTTTGACACTACCCAACACCACAGGCGCGTTCACGATCGCCTGGAAACTCCATTTCACGCGGCCGCGAAAGACGTTGTTGACGTCAAGCACTTGTTCCGCCGTCTTGCTGCGCGAATCGAACCGGGCGGACCCGTCCGCGAAGCGCCCGCCGCGGGCCAGGTTGAGGTTCTTGACGGCGCCGTCCTGGGGCGCCCACAGCCGTATCCGCGATTGCACGTCGCCGCCGCTGTTGACGGTTTCGGCAGTCAAGTGGACATCCGCCGCCAGCACTGCGTCGGCGAGCGCCTCGGCGAGATTGCTCGTCTCGCAGACCAGCGACTCTGCTTCTTGCAGCAATTGTTGGATCAAATGACCGCCGCCCGAAACGGAAAATCGCTCGTTCGGCTCCACGCCCACGTACGGCTCGGTCGCCTCCAGCACATTGCCCGCCTCGATCGGACCGCCGGATATCGAGTAAAACCAGAACAAATAGCGAATCGCGTTGAGATAAGTCCATTCGATCGCGGCGGGGTCGTTGTCGTATGTGAAGATGTAGATGGTTCGCGGGTTGCCTTCGGCGTCGCGGGTCACCAGCGGCGTGGGCGCGCAGTTGGCCACGCCGTCGGGATTGAAGAGGCACGGCAACGACTCGACCAGCACGCTTTTATCTTGCCACTGGGTCGGATCAGAACCAAGGCCGTCGTCAATCTCCGCGTTGCGCATCCGGCGACCGAAGATCTGGGCGGCGCGATCGCGCGAGAGGCGCTCATAAACGTGAATGGCCTGCAGCGTGAACTCGTCGCGCTGGCGGCCGACTTTGCCGGACCACTCCGCCTCCTGCAAGCGCAGGTAGCCTTGCAGCAGGATCGTTCGATCGGTTGCGTCCGCCTCATTCGTTCGCACGACGACGCGGCGATCGGGGTGATAGCTCTGCCGGGCGCTGAGCGCATCAAAGTCGTTATCCAGTCGCACCGCGATATCCGCCGACGAGAACACATCGTCCGAAGCAAGTCGAACCTCATTGAGACGCAGGCGCGGGTCTACTTGATAGAGCCCGGATCCCACAGCCGTCTCAACCTCAACCACAAGAGGCTCGACTCGTTCTGAGAATTCGCTTGGCGCAGAAACCATTTTTATGGAGTCACCTGTGTAAAATGCAACTCGAAATCCTGCAAAGCCTGTCCGTCGATGGTGTGTTTGCGGCGCTCGTCTTTCCGTACGAAACGATTGAGCACGCAGTCCGTGAAGGTTCTGCCGAACCCGTCCACGATGTCCGCCGGTTGACTGCCGGCCAGGAGGCTTTCGATCGTTGTTTCGATGGTGCTCAAGGCTGAATCCGAGGCGGCGCGAAGTTGCCCCGACCATGTAACCGCTCGAGCCTGCACGCCCAGTGCGTGTTGGAATTCACCGTCGATGCCGGGAAACGCGAAGCGCTCCGTTTCCATTTCGAAATCACCGACGGTCACGCGGACAATGCTGCTGCTGCCGCAAATCGCCGACCCGCCGAACGTCGGCGCAGTGATCGTCGCCAGTTTCAATACTGAGTAACGTTGTTCGTAAATGACGCTGGTGTCGTTGGCCGCGATCAAGTGCTCATCAACGAAGGCCAGCTGCCGGTCGGTGACGATCGTGCTGCCCGCCAGGGCCGTGAACAACTCACCGAGTACGTCGAACCCGCCCGATTGCAATGCCGACCCGGCCCGCGGTTCAGCGCCGCCGCGAAGACTCTCAACAATGGCAAACACGGACAGCTTCGGATCCGCCGGCACACCGAACGGATCGCTCGATACCCTGCCGTCATAAACCACATAGGCCGCAGGCTTGAGTTCGCGCCGCAAGCCGCCGACGACATCGCGCGGAGCTGTGTTGGAGAAGCCTTTGACTTCGGCGAACAAGTCCACACTGTTGACTTGCACAGCCTCGATCAGACCAATCACCGCACTTTCAATGTCACCGAGTTCGCTCACGTTCGTGCCTACAGATTGTCCAGATCATCGCGCGTGAAGAAGCGCTCGTTGCTCGAGGTTTCTGCGGAGATGCCGGTCGCTGAATTTTCCAGAATCGGATCGACCGAGGGCAGCACCACGTCCGCACGGGCCACACGATCGAGCCAGGCGATGGCTTGGTTTCTCTTGTTGCTGACGGCGCCGGGCACCGGCGGGCGGCGGGCGTGCAAGCGATACTCCACGAGGTCCAGCACGAAACTCTTGAGCACGTCCGCCACTTCGGCGTGTCGCGTCAGATCGATCGGCACTTGGTAGCGCCGGCCCAGGTAGCTATTGACCTCGCCCTCGGCCCCGAGCCGCGCTTCGTCGACCTTGTCCGTGTCGGCGCTGCCGGTGGAGGCGTCGTCCGTAAGCTGCACGTACGCGGCCGTTCCCAGCCGCTCTTCGATGTCGTTATTCGTTACATATGCCATTACAAGGTAGCGGCCGGCGTCTCCGCCAACCGATTCTCCCGTAGCGGCCGGCGCCTCTGCCGGCCGCAACTCCTGAACTCCTGAACTCTGAAACTCCGCGACTACACGGTGAACACGTTGCGAACCGCGAACTGCCAGTAGCCGTAGGCCAGGCGATAGCGCGCCCGCACGCCGTACAGGAACTTCTCGCGCTTGAACGCTTCTTCGCTGCCTTCGGCGAGCGCGTTGAACTCGATCGGCTCGCGGTCCTGGAAGATGAAAGGCCGAATCACGCCGTCGGTCTTGAGCAAGTACCACGTCGATGCCGCCGTCAGCCACGGGAACGCGATCACCTGGGCGGCGCCCTCCAGCACGTTCGAGGTGCTGCTGATCATGCTGGCGTTGATGGCCTCCAGCGCCGTGAAGAACATCGTCGGCGGCACCACGCACACCAGCCCGGACGCACTGATCATCATCGGTTGGCCCTGATCGTCTTTGAACGCCAGCATCTGTGCGATGGCCTGCTTGAGCGCGCTTTTGTACTCCGCCACCGTCGGGTCCGAGGCGGACGCCGCCGTGAACGTCACATCGTTGTCCTGGCTGCCCGACGAGCCCGAGACATGGGCGTCGTTGAAGAAGGTCACGCCGTCGAAGCTGTTGAATCCGCTGGTCGCGCCGTTGATGAGCAACTGCCCGATCAGGAAATCCTTGTGCGTCGCCGCCCGCTCCGCCAGCTCGCCGATACGCAGGCGAATCTGCCCGGTCTGGTCATCGGCGATCTCATCGCGATCGACCTCGATCGTCGCCTCATACT
>JADFJZ010000058.1 GCA_022565195.1 Planctomycetota bacterium
CGACGAATGCGCCGACAAGCTCGTCATCTTCGACGGCGTCACGGAATTCTCCACCAGCAGCGCCACCACGGACGGGGGAGACACTAACTGCACCGGTGATTGCTGCGATTTTGGCGATCCGATGATCCACAACGACGTCTGGTACAACTACGACGCCACTTGTAGCGGGACGCTAACGGTGAGCACCTGCGACACCGTCAACTACGACTCGAAAATCGGGATCTACGACGGCTGCGGTGCTTGCCCCTACGGCGGCAACGAAATCGGCTGCAACGACGATGGCGAGGGCTGCCCGCTATTCTCGTCGTTGGCCACGGCAGACGTGGTGCAGGGCAATTGCTACACCATTCGCATCGGCGCTTTCGGCCCCAATGATGGCGGCAGCGGCACGGTGCTTGTAGATTGCGCGCCCTAGGATGTGTGGCAAGCGATTCGAGACCGCTCAACAGAGATGAGATCGGGGATGCGTCCTCCAGGCGATGATGATCGCGGGAGGGCGCATCCCTTTTTCCGTACGTTCGCGAGATTGATCAGTGGCTGGGCGATAGTGGAGTTGATGTGGATGCCGTCGGACGATCGGTCGCCGAGTTGCTCGGCTCGTCATTTGATCGACTGCTTTGTTTCTTTCCGGGCATCCTGATTGACTTGGGAATCTGACTCTTTCCTCGCCCGCGCCCTCATTTCATCCTCAAGTGCAGCCACCCGCTTTGACGCGTAGACGAGGAATTCTTTGACGGGCATGCCGTGCAGCTTGGCCAGTTCGGCGTTGGCCTCCTCGCGGTATTCGAACGGCACGGAGACCATCACGGCGCCGAAGAGTTCGTCTCGATACCGCTCTACCTCTCGGGCCAGTTTCACATCGTCCATCAACCTGGTCACGGTTGAACTGTTGAGCATCGCTCGAAGGTCGCCGGACTTGACGGCGAGTTTCAGCGCCCGGTCGTTTCTGATCTCGCGGGTAATCCTGCTGATGGCCGTGTTTTCGGCGAGAACTTGCACGATAAACGGGTGGTTCTTGAGGTTGTCGATTGTGCCGTCGTACCGTGAAATGACGGCCAGAGAGCCGCCCATCTCGAGCACCTCGCGCTGGCCCTTTGAGAACTCGGCGAGCTTCTTGCCGACGGCGGTCGAATCCGCCATACCCCGTAGAAACACCAACTGATCATGGACTCCGCGGGCCGCGGCGTTGTCGTCCATGATCATTCTCAGTCCCATGCGCGCGGGAGTCTCAACCGCCAGCAGGGCTACAAAGGTCGTGGTGGACAAGAGCACGCCTTCGACAATTCCGGCGCCCATCCCCAGCAGGCGCGCCTTGCGACCGAGCCTGCCGTGCCGTCTGAGATACCAGGCGCTGAGCAGGGTGCCAAGCAAGTAGCCCGCCGCCAGGATGCCCAGCGCCACCACCAGAATCGAGAGATGGCGCGCGGGCACAAATGGCCAGTGACACCACGCGCGGAGGTACGGCGTCAGTGCTTTGCCGAGTGGCACAGCCCAGGCGCAGACGGCGAGCAGGCTGATGATGATCAGCCCCGATTTGATCAGCCCAGCCTTGAAGCCGCGCCGTGCCCAGACGCCGGCACTGAGCACCACGATGCCGATGAGCACATCGACCGCTGCCGTCAGAACGATGCCGAGCAGAATCAGCGAGAAAATGAAGAACTGCGCGGAGGCTCGCAGAGGAGGAGACAGCTCCGCGGAGGATGCGGACGAACGCTCTGCGGCTTTGCCCAGTGATTGATCTGCAGTGGCGATGTCGCTCATAAACTAATGCCCGCAGTCTTCAGGCCGATCGAATGAGTCACATGGCGCGACGGAAACCGCCCGTACAGTGGGTCTGCCGAACTCAGGGGTCGACCGAGACTATCATCGGCGGAAGCTGGATGCCTGTTGGGAAGGAAACCGGGATCATCCCGTGCGTCTGATAATACCGGCGGGTCGCTAGCCTGCGTCGGGCGAGGCCGGTCGGAGAAGGGCGGTTACGCGGTCGAGCCACTGCTGGCATTGCTGCTTGCGGCCGGCGTCGATCAAGGAATCCAGGGCCAGTTTCAAGTGTCCCTCGGCGGCCTCGTATTGTTCCAGATCCCGAGCGTAGATGATGCCGACGAGAAGGCGGGTTTCATCGATTTCACGGTCCTTGGGGTATTGTTTGAGATACATCTCGAAAGCCCCGGCGGCCTGGGGATACTTCTTGCGGGAATACAGCAATCGGGCGATCGCCAGTTGCTGCTGTCGCGGAAGACTCTGGTCGGGGTTGAGTTGCGTCAATTGCTCGTAGTAGTCCACGGCAGCGGCGGAGCCGGTCGGTGCAGCGAGCGCGTCATGGATCTTGGCCCGAAGTTCGGCGATGCGGTCCAGCCGGGCTTCCAGATCACGCCTCTGCCCGTCGTCGAGCACGATCGGTCTCGCTACTTTACCGTACTTGGCACGTGCTTGGGCCTCGGGATCGCTCATGCCCGACGAGAACGCCCGGCGCTGGTTCCACCGTTTCATGACCGCCAGCAAGTCAAACTGGTCCCGCGATAACACGCCGCATAGTTGCAAGGCCAGCGTGGCAGCAAAGCCATACCCGTAGCCGAGCAAATGGACCTCGTAGGCGACGTCCATGCCGCCGATCAGGCGCGGCGCCAGAATGTTGTCCCACAGCACGACTTTGAACAGGATCACCCACAAGCTGGGCAGCTCAAAGACCGTGATCAAAATAAACCAAAACAAGAACAGAATTTTGCTGCGCGGGAACAGCACCATGAACGTCATGGTGATCGCAGCGATTGATCCGGAAGCGCCGATCAACGCTTGGTCGTGATTGATCGTGAATCCCCATCCGGCGAAAATGCCTGCTGACAGATAGAACAGAGCGTACGGGAGATTGCCGAACTTGGAGTTCACACTGTTGCCGAACACCCACAGAAAGAGCATGTTCCCGCCCAGATGCCAAATGTCGCCGTGAACGAATTGGTAGCTGATGAACTGCCACCACTCCGGCGTGCCGGCGTCCAGGGCCAGAATGTTGTTCTTGATGTGGCCCAGCGACTCGGAACCTGTAACGTCGAGAACCATGAAAGCCAGAAAATTGAGCGCGACGATCGCGTAGTTGGCGAAGGGCGTGCCCCGGACGGGAGTGTCGGTACGAAGCGGAATCATCGGTAACCCTGCGCAGCGATCGGCGTTCGCGTGAGTTTAAGTGGAAGGCTCGTTTTCCGATTCTGCCGCGGCCGGCGAGGTGGCCTGCACGAACCCAAGGCGCAGTTCATGGAGAGTCGCATCAAGAACTTTCTGTTCAGTGTCGTCGAGCTGTCCCGCGGTCTTTTCTTTCAGGATTTCGATCAAGTCGATGTTGTGCTTGGCCACGTTGATGTCCGCCGGCATCTCGCGGCCGTCGGGCATTCGCATTCCGCCCAAACCGATGACGGCTTGCATGGCGAGCAAGTTGACGATTTCCAGAAACGAGGGATCCGGCATTGGTCCGCCTTGTCCCGCGTCGGCGGTCTCTTTGCTCAGGCGCTCCTTTTCTTGCTGCGCTTCCTGTTTCCAGTCGGAATCAACGATGATTCTGGGTTCTTCGTCTGCCATGCACCGCTCCTTGGCTCACTGCCGACAATGGATTGTAGTCACTGTCGACAGGATAACCCAATATCGACACGAGGGATAGGGTCGAGGGCCGGATCCTATCGCGCCGGCTCCGGCAGGCATCGCTTTTCCGGTCCGGCTGAATGTTCAGGCCATTGGCAAGAGCGTGCATGAATGCTAGGCTTTGTCTGAAAACAGCCAAGGAGCCGCAGACTTTAGTCTGCGCGAGTCCTCGCGCGGGTCAATACCAGCGGATGCTTGAAAGAATCCGAGTTTTCAGACAGAGCCTAATCTTCGACCAATCGGAATAAACAGGGTACTGAGGCTCAGCCCCAAACCTCATCAGGCGATCGGAAGGTGACTTGTGAAGAAACTGCTGGAACGATTCTGCCGCTATGTTCAAGTTGAGACCACTGCTGTGGAAGAGACGGACGACTACCCCAGTTCCGCCGGACAGTTGGAACTGGGCCGGATGCTGGTCGACGAACTGAAGGCGCTGAAGCTCGCGGACGTGACCATGAGCGAACGCGGCATCATCATGGCCACGATTCCGGGCAATCAGGACAATGTGCCAACCATCGCGTGGCTCGCCCACATGGACACTTCGCCCGAAGCCAGCGGCAAAGACGTCAAACCGATCGTCCATAAGAACTACGACGGCCGGGACATCGTTCTGCCGGGCGACTCGAAGCAAGTGATTCGCGTCGAGGAAACCGAGCAGCTCCGGGAGATGGTGGGCCAAACGATCATCACCAGCGACGGCACCACGCTGCTGGGTGCGGATGACAAGAGCGGTGTGGCCGTCGTCATGACCGCTGCGGATCACTTGATGGCCCATCCCGAAATCAAGCACGGCCCCATCCGCATTTGCTATACCTGCGACGAAGAAGTCGGCCGCGGCACGGACCATATTGATTTGGACGCCCTCGGCGCGATCGCCGCCTACACGCTGGACGGCGAGAGCCACGGCATGATCGAGAACGAGACGTTTTCCGCCGACCTGGCCACGGTGACCGTGAACGGCTACAACATTCACCCCGGTTTGGCGACGGGCAGGATGGTCAATGCCATCCGCATCGCGGGCGAGTTCATTTCGCGGATGCCGTGGCAGCGTTTGGCGCCCGAGACGACCTCCGGCCGAGAGGGATTCATGCATCCCTACATCCTCAAGGGCGGATGCGATTCGACCCAGATTCGCATCATTCTGCGCAGCTTTGAAACCGCAGAGCTTCCCAAGCAAGCAAAGCTGCTGGGCCAAATCGCCGCCACGCTCGAAGCGGAGCATCCGCGCGTGAAGATCGACATCGACATCACCGAACAATACCGCAACATGGCGGAGGGAATGAACAAGGAGCCTCGGGCGGTCGGCAAGGTCCAGCAAGCCATGAAGAATCTGGGTCGTGACTATCAGTTGGAGAGCATTCGCGGCGGCACCGACGGTTCCCGGCTGACCGAAAAAGGGCTGCCCACGCCGAACCTTTCGACCGGCATGCACAATTTCCATTCACCGCTGGAGTTCGCCTGCCTGGAAGAAATGCAGCAGGCCGTCGAAGTTCTGGTGGAACTGGCCCAATGCTGGGCCAGGAGCGAGGACTGAGTGCTGAGGAGTGACCACTCCGCTCTTGCGATTCCGCAATCTGAAATCTGAAATCTGAAATCTCAAATCTGACTTACGCCGAGAGCGTCTTGAGGATGGCGGCGATATCCGACAGATCGCCGGCCGATTCGTAGATCATGGGGCCTTCGTAGCGGATTTCATTGAGCGCTTCGCAGATCTTTGCGGCGTCGATCGGATTGGTCTCGCTTCTGGATAGGTCAACCGCCCCCAGAAAAACGGCGTGCAGGCGGTAGCTCAGGCATCGCAACCAGTCCACAGGACATCCAAAGCGCGCGACATCGTTCAAATTGAAGGCCACGCCGATGGCCGGTGAGTTCAGCCGATCGACGAGATCGCGAGTCTCCACCGGCGACAGCAAGAAACCGCCGCTCGCAGCCCGAACCGCGATCTTCACACCGCGCTTCTCTGCCTGCTCTGCCACCTCCATCACGCCTTCATAAACGTGATTCAAAGCGGCTTCGTAGGACACAATCTCATCACCTTGTTTGGACGGATCGATCACGGCGCCGCGCAACCACACCAGCGGGGCTTCCAGGCGGCAGGCCAGCTCGATCAATCTTCGTGTGGTCTCCAGCGCCGTCCTGCGAGACGATTCGTCGGGCGAGGCGAAGTTGTGGGTCGTGTACAGGTCGCTCGTCAATGCCGCAACGGCCAAGCCCGCTTCACCAAAATGGCGCAGCACGGCTGCAACATCAGCAGGTGACGTTGCCAGATTCAACTCGCCGCGATCATTCACCACGAGCTCGACGCCGTCGAACCCAGCCCGAGCACTCGACTCCGCCATAGTGGAGATCGACGTTCCGGGGGCGAACGCGCGAGAACTGATGCACCTTTGAATCATTTCACAGCCTCGTCGTTACGTTGCGGCATACACACCGGACCATTATACTGTCGCCGACCCAAAGGGCATCAGGAAGATCAGATTCACACATGGCAACGATCCAACCACTTCCGGACTTGTTGGTCAACAAGATCGCCGCGGGCGAGGTCATCGAGAGGCCCGCCAGCGTGGTGAAGGAGTTGCTCGAAAACGCGCTCGATGCCGGGGCGACACGCATCTCGCTGACCATCGAGGACGGTGGGAAGAAACTGATTCGCGTCACCGACAATGGCTCGGGGATCGCCGCCGACCAACTGGACTTGGCGGTCATGCCGCACGCCACCAGCAAGATCTCCACCGAGGAGGACTTGTTTCGCATTCACACAATGGGCTTTCGCGGCGAGGCCCTGGCGAGCATCGGCTCCGTCGCCCACTTGAACATCAAATCACGAGCATCGCAGGCTGCAGAAGGTGCTGAAATCCACGTGGCCGGCGAGGAGATTCAGTCTCGAACCGCGGTGGGCTGTCCGGTTGGCACGACCGTCGAGATCCGCGACCTCTTCTTCAACGTGCCGGCCCGGCGGAAATTCCTCCGCGGCGCCAACACGGAGTCCGGGCACGTACAGGAGCAGTTCGCCCGCGTGGCGCTGCCGAATCCTCAGGTTGAGTTTGAACTATTCAACGGCTCACGCCAAGTCAAGCACTTGCCCCGCTGCGAGGACATGCGTGAACGAATCAGCGCGTTTCATGGCACTGAAATAGCGCAGGACTTGATCCGCATCGAGCGGGATGAGCGCGGGCTGCGGATCGTGGGCTATGCCGCCAAGCCGGCCCAGAACCGAGCCTCGGGCAAGTGGCAGTATGTCTTCCTGAACGGACGGTACATCCGCGATCGCTACGTGCAGCATGCCGTCAAGGAAGCCTACCGAGGCCTGATGGAGCACGATCGCTTTCCCGTGGTGTTCCTGTCCCTGGGGATCGATCCGGAGCAGGTCGATATCAATGTTCATCCGACGAAGATTGAGGTCCGCTGGCAGGACTCCAACATGATTCATTCGCAGGTGCTCTCGGCGCTGCGCGAGACGTTCCTGCAGCATGATTTGACGCCGGCGCTGAGCGCGCGGCGCGCGGCTGCCCCGCTCACGTCTGAACAACGGCTGGAAGAGAGACAGCGTATCGCTGACTTTTTCAAACAAGCTACGCCGGCGTCCGCCGGCGACGCGCCGAGTCGTATCGGCTCAGAGATGCCGACGCAGACGGCTTCGGTGAGCATGGCCGACCTGGCCATGAGGTTCCAGGGCGGTTCCGATGCCGAAAGCGCAGCCGCCGGCGAAGAGGCTTCAGGCTTCAGGCTACAGGCTACAGGCGCTTCCGCTGAAGCCCGGAGCCCGGAGCCCGGAGCCTTCCGCCCCGCACCGGTGCCTGTGCTCCAACTGCACAGAACCTATCTCGTGACCGAGACGGACGAAGGCATGCTCATCATCGACCAGCACGCCCTGCACGA
>JADFJZ010000059.1 GCA_022565195.1 Planctomycetota bacterium
CCAGCGCCCCAAAGTCGTGTACGCAGCCGACCAGGATGGCCCCGAACACCACCCACAGCATGGCCGGCACCCAGCCCCAAATCACCGCCACCGCCGGACCCAGCATCGGCGCCAAACCCGTGATCGAAGCATAATGGTGACCGAAAAGAACGACCCGCTTGGTGGGCACATAGTCGATGCCATCGGTCATCGTGTGGGCCGGCGTCTTGCGGTTGTCATCCAGTCGAAAGATCCGACGACTCAGAAACCGCGAGTACACGCCGAAACCCAACGCATACAGCAAGAAGCACCCGGCAGCAGCGAGCAAAGGACTCATAGTCGCGGATTGTACGTGCTCCGCGCAGTCGTGTCAGCATTCCAAATCAGCGACGGAATTGCGGAATGCGGATTGCGGATTGCAAAGCGAGAGCGTGTTCTCCAAAACCGTTTAGCGGCGACCCGTAGGGGAGCGCGGCGCTAATCGAACGGGATCTTGCATGTTCGACAGGTCGTTTCTCTGTCGCCGCCGACCGCGAGGAGTTGAGTGTCCGATTCGGCGAAGTCGGATTTGACGTATCCCAATCCTATGGGGCGATCGAGTTTGAATGACTGCGCGGCGGAGGTAACCCGACCGACGGATTTGCCGTCATGGGTCAGCGATGCACCGGCGCAAACTTCCTCGCCGTCGAACGCCAAGCCGACCAGCAGGTTGGCGGGCGCCCCGCGGGCGCGCATGCGCTCGACGATCTCCTGGCCCAGGTAGCAGCCTTTCGTGAAACTCACCGCCCGCTCGATCTGCCGCGTCTCGGCAGGCAGCACATCCGCGTCGATGTCCTCCAGCGGCCACGGCAAACCCGCTTCCACACGCAAAATTTGCAGTGCGTCCAACCCGACCGGTCTCAGTCCAATCGATTCACCGATGTTGAGCAAGTGCTGCCAAACCTCAAGCACATTCGACGCGGGCACAATCAGTTCCAGCGCAGCCGGTCCGGCAAAGTCGTGCCGGACGACTCGACACGCGACATCGCCGATCCGAACTTCTGCATGATGCAGCGGCTCGCCAGAAGTCAAGGAGCCGCAGGTCCCGGCGCGCCGGGAGAATCCCGACAGGTCGGGAGCCTGCGCGATTCCCCCGTCGCTCGGAAGCGACCCGGCACGCTCGCACACTTCACTCGCCCTTGGCCCCACCAGCGCCAGTCTCGCGAAATCACCGCTGCGATCGGTCAGTTGCGCGTCTTCCATAACGATGTACTTGCCAAGATGCTCGATGGCCGGGCCGATCCAACGACGATCGATGTCCAGAAGCAGAGCGTCGGGCAGCGCCAGCACATTGCCGTCGAACAGCACGCGACCCTTGATGTTCAAAGAAAACGCATACAGGCCGTGGCCGGGTTTGATGCTCTTGATATCGTTCGTGGTGAGATTGTGCAGCCAAGCGGCGCGATCGCCGCCGGTGATTTCGATCAGGCTGCGGTAGCTGCGGTCGTGCAGGCCGACGCCTTCCGCCGCCGCATCGTATTCCGCGCGGACGTCACCGAAATGCGCCGGCACACGCGCGGAGCCGACGTCGATCAAATCCGTACCTTGTTCTTGATGATACGCTGCAAGTGACAATTTATGCTCTCCAGATTGTTGATTTCTGTATCGCGACGATAACTCGATGGGAGATCGTCGTCTCATTGAAACGACTGCTAAACGGCAAGCCACTTTCAGGGCGCTTCGAACTGACTTCGTCGTTTAGCAGAATTCTCGTCCTGCAACTGCTCCATCAAGCAGCGAATCCGGACCCACCCTACCCAACAACAAGTGGTCTGGACCCGCCGCGAGCGTGCGCATAAGATACCCGCTTCTTTCGGGAGCGTCACGAGTCATGATTCACGAAACCGCCATCATCGATCCGCAGGCTGAGATCGCACCGGATGTCTCGATCGGACCCTACGCGATCATCGACGGGCCTGTGAAGATCGGCGCGGGCTCGAAAATCCATGCCCACGCGCACATTTCCGGCCATACGACCCTCGGTCGCAATTGCGAGATCCATCCTCATGCCGTGGTCGGAAACACCCCGCAGGATCACTCCTACGAAGGCGGCGAGAGCTATCTCGTCATCGGCGACGATACCCAAATTCGCGAATTTGTCAGCATCCATCGCGGCGCCGCCCCGGGCACGAGCACGTCAATCGGCAGCGGCTGCATGATCATGGCCAAGGCCCACGTGGCGCACAACTGCGTCCTCGGCGACGGCGTGGTCTTGACCAACGGCGTGGAATGCGCCGGCCACGCGCAGATCGGCAACCACGCGCTCATCGCAGCACACGCGATGATTCATCAGTTTGCGCGCGTCGGGCGGCGGTCGATGTGCGTCGGCACAGCCCTCATTATGCGTGACGTGCCGCCGTTCTGCGTCACCGACTACAAGGGCGGCCTGGTGAAGGTGAACGTCGTCGGGCTGCAGCGTGAGGGGTTTTCCAAGGAAACCACCCGCGAGATCAAAAACGCGTTCAAAGTTCTTTATCGCTCGGACGAGCCTTTCAGCATCGCCGTCGAACAGCTCAAAGCCATGGATAACTGCCCCGAAGTCGAAGAAATCCTGGAGTTCATCGCCAATCCCTCAAAATGCGGCATCGCCGGGCGAAGTCGCTCCAAGCAGTAGACGCGCTACCGCACTGGGTATGAATGGGGCGTGCTGGGGTGCCGAACCATCACCGATATGGACTCCCGGTTTCTAATTGACTGGTCTATAATGTCTTATACTCGAATGGGAGTTCTTTCTGATCTTGATCGTGCAAGAGGAGGCCGATTGCCGTACACTCAAATACGACAATCGACCTCCGCGACCGCTACGTCGGAGGCTCGTCGAGGGCACTGATGCTTTCGCTCACAAAGAAGACCGAGTACGGCTTGATGGCGCTGATCCATCTCAGCAGCGATGGGTCCAGCTTTCGCAGCGCCCGGGAGATCTCTGATCTCTGCCACATACCATTGCCTCTGTTGATGAACATTCTCAAGTTGCTTGCCCAGCACCGGATCGTTTCCAGTACGCGCGGGGTGCGAGGCGGCTACAAACTGGCCGTCCCCGCTGACCAGCTCTCTCTCGCACGCGTGCTTCGAGTGCTGGAAGGCCCGCTCAAACTTATGCAGTGCGTCGGCCCCCACGGCGAAGATGTCCCGGTCGAGAATCGTTGTGAGATGACCGGCTGCTGTTCGATTCGATCCCCGCTGCTCAAGATCAACAACCGGCTGGAGCGCTTCCTCGAGGAAATCACGCTGGCGAGCCTGGCCGACTCGGCCGCCAATGGCGTGAAGGTCACGGTCTCGCTGAGCGTCAACAGTGTGTCGCCATCGGCCGCCGGCGCCTCTTGAGGCCGTTCGACCACCCCGCCCAGCCAATCTACTCGTGCCCTAGTCAGGACAGGCCAATCTCCGCCCGGAGGATTTCCTAATCTGGCCGATTTTGTGGGATGAAATTGTCGCAAAAGGCCGTTTATTACTATGGAGGAGGACAGTCTTTCAATATGAACCAAGCCGCCGCAACATTCGTCGGGTACGTCAGGCCGCAGTGGGCCAGGCTGCATTCTATTGCGCGCCAATATGTTGCGAATGACAATGAGGCGCCCGACCTCGTTCAGGAAACACTGCTGCGCGCCTGGCGGCACTTTTCTTCAGCCGAGCAGACGGCCTTTCCCGCAGCATGGTTGTTCGTGATCATGCGCAACGTCGCCCTCGACTGGCAGGCATCCGCCCGTCGAAGACTGAAGCTCACCCTTCTGCCGGTTTCGCAACTCACGGAGGTGGCCGGCTTTGAGGAGGACGACGCATTCGCTTCGCTGCCCGCACTCAGCGAGGAGGCCTTTCGTGAATTCCTCGACGAGCGGATCGCCGCTGCCGTTGACGCGCTCGAAGCTCCATATCGTGAGGTTCTAATCCTGTCGGTCGCCGGCGAGCTGCGCTATCGGGAAATCGCCGAAGTCCTCGATTGCCCGATCGGCACAGTCATGTCGCGGATGGCTCGGGCGCGGCGGGCTCTGCGGGAGCGGCTCGCGGATCACGTGAAGGCGTCACGGACGAGTAAGGAGACTCGGTCATGAACTGCACGGAGATTCGCGAGTATCTGTTCGCTTTCCTGGACAACGAGCTGGACGCTCCTCTCAGCATCGAACTGCAACATCATTTGGACCACTGTCCCGCCTGCGCTCAGCAGGCCGAAATCGAGCGCGAGGTCCGCCGGCAGTTGGGCGAGGTATTTGCAAATGCTCAGGCCGTTCCGGCCTTTGACGCAACTGTTTTGGCGGCCACTTTGGCCGATGGTCGGGCCGTGCCGGGCACGGCCCGGTTTGCCGGGCGGCACTGGCGCGCGGCGAAGTTTGTCGGTATCGCCGCAGCCGTTGCTGTCATTGTCATCCTCTGGACCGTGACGCGTGACGTCGGCCCCCCGAAGCCACAGGCAGGCAGTCTCGCCGACCTCATGGTGCAGGATTACAGGCACTTCGTGGAAGAGGGCAAGACGGTGCAGTTCGCCTCAGCCGACGCTGCCGAGGTCTCGACGTGGCTTCGCGGGCAGACGGGTTTGGACGTATCCATCGCTGCTATGACCGGCCAGCGCTGCAAACTGATCGGGGCGCGCAAGTGCACGCTCGCCGGTCGGTCGGCGGCGTTTGCCCTGTACGACATGGAAGGCACGGCTGTTTCTCTCGTCGCAACAGACGCAGCAATCACTGACATGGGAACAATGAAGCGCGCAGACAGTCATGGTGATGAAGTCTGGGTCGATCATTGCAAAGGCCACACTGTCGTGGCCAAGCGGCAGGGCACGTTGGTTTACGCCGCAGTCTCGACACTCCCGCAGAATGACTTGATCCATTTTATCGAAAGTGTAGTGCATGAAAGCGATTGAAGTTGGGTTGAAGAACCCCTATCTCGTGGTCGTCCTGGTCGTGGCGGTTTTTGTCATCGGCGGCGTATCGATGTCGCAGATCCCCGCCGACCTGCTGCCGCAGTTCAAAACGCCGGCCGTGCAGATCGTCACGTTTTACCCCGGCATGCCGCCGGAGGTGATGGAGCGTGACATCATGAGCCGCATGGAGCGCTGGACCGGCCAATCGGTCGGCATCGAGCGTCAAGAAGGCAAGGCCATGCTCGGGGTCTGTATCGTGAAAGACTTCTTTCGCGAGGACATCAGCTTCGACACCGCCATGTCGCAGGTCACTTCGTACGCGATGAGCGACATGTTCTACCTGCCGCCGGGCACCATCCCGCCGATGATCATGCCCTTTGATCCGACGGCCTCGGTGCCATTGTGCCTGGTCAGCGTGTCCAGCCCGACCATGACGGAGAAGGAACTGTACGACATTGCTTATTACGAGCTGCGCAACCGGTTGCAGAGCATCCAGGGCGTGATCGCGCCGGCGGTTTACGGCGGCGTGTTGCGGCGCATCTTGGCGTACGTCGATCCGATGGAACTGGAGGCCCGCGGGCTTTCTCCGATGGATATAGTCGATACGCTCGGAGCCCAGAGCGTCTTCATCCCCACCGGCAACGCCAAGTTCGGCGACATCGACTACCAAATCATCTCCAATGCCATGCCGGTGAAAGTCGAGGAGTTGAACGACATTCCGATCGCAAACGATATCTACATGCGCGATATTGGCGAAGTGAAGGACAGCCACCAGATTCAGTCAAACATTGTCCGCATCAACGGCGGGCGGAAGGCCTATATTCCCATCTACCGTCAGCCCGGCGCCAACACCATCGAGATCGTCACCGGGATCAAGGATGAACTCGACACGATCCTCGAGCGCCTGAAGGAAATGGATCCCAAGGCCAAAGACTTATCGCTGGAAGTGGTCATGGATCAGTCCGACTATGTACGCACCAGCATCAGAGGCCTGGAAGTCGCCGCCATTCTCGGCGCGTTCCTCGCGGGCGTAGTCGTGTTCGTCGCCCTGCGCAGTTGGCGCTCCACGATCGTGATCGTGCTGGCGATTCCATTGTCGATTATGGCGGCCCTGATTGGCTTGCGTTATACCGGCGACACCATCAACAGCATGACGCTGGGCGGGTTGGCGCTGGCCATCGGCATCCTGGTGGATCAATCCATCGTCGTGCTCGACAACATCACGCGGCATTTGCGCATGGGCAAGGGTCGGATTGAAGCGGCGCTTGATGGGACGCAGGAAGTAGCGATGCCCGTCCTGGTATCGACGATCACCTTCGTGGTGGTGTTCTTCCCGGTGGTGTTCTTGACGGGCATTACTCGATTCCTGTTTCAGCCGCTGGCCATCACTGTGGTCTTTGCCGTATTCGCCAGCTATCTCGTGGCCATGTTCGTGATTCCCGCGTTTTGCGCGAAGTTCCTCAAAGAAAGCGACGTCGCGGCAGACGGCGGAACTGCCGAACAGCAGACCCCGGGGTGGTTTAACGAATGGTTCGGCACGATAATGAGCAAGCCCCTCGCGATCATCGGCGGGAGTGTGGCAGCGCTCGCCGGCGCGGTCGTTCTCTTGAGTTTCTGCGGGACGGAGTTGTTCCCGCAGGTCGATTCGAATCAGTTCATGATTCTGGTTCGGCTGCCGTCCGGCACCCGCATCGAAATTACTGAGGATACCATCGCACAGATCGAACAAGTCTTGATGGATGAAATGGGCGAGCCGGATCCGCAGTATCCCAAGGTCGAGCAATATCCCGACTCCAATATGCGGATTCTGATTTCCAACATCGGCGTGCTCATGGATTGGCCCGCCGCCTACACGCCCAACACCGGACCGATGGATGCCTTCGTGCTCGTGCAATTGAAGGGCAAGTCGGGAATGCCGAACACATTTGACTACGTCGAAAGTTTGCGTTCCAAGCTGAACGAGCAGTTTCCCGGCGTGGAGTTTTCGTTTGACACCGGGGGAATGATGACGGCGGCGCTGAACTTCGGACTGCCCTCGCCGATCAACCTTCAAATACAGGGCAGCGATCTGTTCACGGGCGAGGAGATCGCCCAGCACGTCCGCCAAATCGCCGCCGGCGTGCCGGGTGCGATTGACGTGCGCGTCGCCCAGCGCATGGATTATCCGCAGATCGGGATCGAGGTCGATCGCGTCAAAGCTGCTCAGCTTGGCCTCACACAGGAGGAAGTGATCAAGAACGTGGTCACGGCTGTCAATTCGAGCATTGGGTTCGATCCGGCGTTTTGGCTCGCGCCCAACGGCAACCATTATTTCATCGGCGCGCAATATGCCGAGAGCGGCATCCAGTCGTTTGAGACGTTGCGCAACGTGCCCATCACGGGTTCAACGAGCAAGCAGCCGGTGCCGTTGCGCAACATCGCGGATTTCTATCGGGCCAGCGGGCCGTCCGTCATCAATCATGTCAACATCACCCGCACCATCGACGTGTATGCCAACGTCGAGAAGGGTTACGACGTGGGCGGCGTAGCGGCTGAGATTGAGCGACGGGTGACCGAGGATGCCAGCCTGAACCTCGACCGAACTGAGACGCCGCGCG
>JADFJZ010000060.1 GCA_022565195.1 Planctomycetota bacterium
AACCTTCTCTCTGCTCAGTCAGCTCTTCGCCCTCAAGGCGGGCGACGCTAAAACGGAGAGACCCGTTCTGACACTGCCCCTGGGGGGTTGAGAAGTGGAGTCCATGATGACAGACTTGGAAGGCAAGAACGCGCTGGTTTGTGGGAGCACGCAGGGCATCGGCTTGGCCTGCGCACGGGAGTTCGCCCGGCGAGGAGCGACGGTTACGTTGGCCGCGCGCAACGAGGACTCCCTCAAGAAAGCGCAGGCGGACTTGCCCACGCCTTCGGGACAAGAACACAACCACATTTGCGCGGATTTCTCCGATCCTCGCGTCCTCCAGGGCAAGGTTGCAGCTCATCTCAAGGCTGCCGGTCCGATTCACGTTCTCCTGAACAACACCGGCGGACCCAAAAGCGGTCCGATTTTCGACGCCACGCCCGAGCAGTTCGCCGCGACATTCTCGAATCACGTGATCTGCAACCAGTTGTTGGTCCAGACTGTGGTCCCGGGCATGAAGCAGGACGGCTACGGCCGAATCATCAACATCATCTCTACTTCCGTGGTCGCGCCCATCCCCGGCCTGGGCGTCTCGAACACCATTCGAGCGGCGGTGGCCAACTGGGCCCGAACGCACGCCGGCGAACTCGGGCCATACGGCATCACGGTCAACAACATCCTGCCGGGCTATACAGACACCGCCAGACTCCGCTCGCTCATCGGCGTGTTGGCCGAACGCAGAAATACCACTCCGGAACAGCTCGAAGCCGACATGAAATCGAAGATCCCGCTCCGGCGCTTTGCCGCACCGGAGGAAATCGCCGCAGCCGCGGGGTTCCTGGCTTCGCCGGCGGCGTCGTACATCTCAGGCGTCAGTCTGCCGATCGACGGGGCGCGAACCGCCATGCAGTAACCGTTCCAATGAAACGCAACGTCCAATTGCTGATCGCCTACGACGGCACCGATTTCCACGGTTGGCAAACCCAGGGGGCTCTGCGCACCGTGCAGGCGACAATCGAGGAGGTTGTCCGGCGCGTGGTGCGGCACCCGGTCGCCCTCATCGCCAGCGGCAGAACCGACGCCGGCGTTCACGCCGCCGGACAAGTCGCCAACTTCCACACCACGAACGAACTCCCGACCGACAAGCTCCGCCACGCCCTCGGTAACCGCCTGCCGAAAGATATCGACCTGCTGCGCGTGCGCGACGTCCCGCCGGGCTTTCATGCCACGCGCCGTTCCACCTGCAAGTTGTATCGCTATCGCATCTTCAATCACCCGCGCAGGCCGACGCGACACCATCAGCAGAGGTACGTCTACCACTATTACAAACAACTCGACTGTGACGCGATGCGCCGTGCCGCCCGGCATTTCGTGGGCACGCACGACTTCAAAGCCATGGCTTCGACGCGAAGCATTGAACGACAGAGCAATGTCCGCACGATCCTGTACTGTGAATCGTATACGACCTACGAGGAGATTCGGATCGATGTCTGCGGTACGGGCTTTCTGTACAATCAGGTCCGCAACATGGTCGGTACGCTGCTCGAAGTCGGCCGAGGCAAATGGCCTCCCGAATGCGTGACGGAGATCCTCAAGTCGCGCGATCGCCAAAACGCCGGCCCGACCGTGCCGGCCCAGGGGCTGTGCCTGCAATGGGTGCAATACCCCCCCGATCACGTCTTTGCCGATGGTGGCGAACCCGATCCACTTCACGAGCGTAATCCAGTTATGGAAACGAACCCATGACCCGCCGGGGTGCCACTGGTCCCGGCCTGTCGGGAGCCTACGCGGACTTCCGACCACAAACAGGCTCGCACCCATGAGAATCTGCCACGTCATCACGCGATTGATCATCGGCGGTGCGCAGGAGAACACACTGTTGACCTGCGAAGGGCTGCACGATCGCGGGCACGAAGTGCTGCTGCTGGCCGGCCCGGACGCTGGACCGGAGGGCTCGCTGTGGGATCGCGCCACTGGCTACGGCTATCGCACGAAGGTGATTAACTCAATGCACCGCGCGATTCGACCGTGGAGCGAATGGCGGACCACGCGCGAACTGCGCCGCGCCTACGACCACTTCAACCCCGACATCATCCACACGCACAGCAGCAAGGCCGGCATCCTCGGTCGATTCGCGGCGCGATCGCTGCCGAACTGCGCCATCGTACACACCATCCACGGCATGAGCTTCAACCGCACGCAGCCGGCGTGGGTCCGGCGCATCTATGCCGGACTTGAGCGGCGCGCGGCCCGATACACCAGTCGCATCGTCAGTGTGGCTGACGCCATGACTGACCAGGCGGTTGCCGCGGGCATCGCCCCTCGTGACCGATACACGACCATTCATTCCGGCATGCAGACGGAATGGTTCACGCCCGACGAAGACAAACGACGGGTCGCGCGCCAGAAGTGGCGTGCGCATGACGATCACATCGTCGTCGGCACGGTCGCGCGCCTGTTCCGCAACAAAGGCTACGAGCAACTCATTCCGGCCATGGCGGATGCGGCAGCCAAAGACGAGCGGCTGCGCTTCGTGTGGATCGGCGACGGGGCGGATCGCGATTCCTATCTTGACCAACTGTCGCACGTGGGCATACGTGACCGAGTTACGCTGACCGGGTTGGTACCGCCCGACGAGGTAGCCGACAGAATGCAGGGCTTCGACATGCTGGTGCATTGTTCGCAGTGGGAAGGACTGCCGAGAACCGTCGTGCAGGCCCTGCTGCTGGAGATACCGGCTGTCAGCTTCGACATCGACGGCGCGCCAGAGGTCGTGATCGACGGCGAAACCGGCAAGCTCGTGCCGCTGAACGACATCCCGGCTCTGTCCGCGGCCATGCTTCATCTCGCGAGCAATCCGCAGGACGGGCGATCAATGGGGCGCGCCGGACGTGAGCGGTGTCTGTCCATGTTCAACCATCACCATATGGTCGACCAACTCGAAAGCCTGTACAGCGATCTGCTGGACTCATCACGGTAGCTCACGCGCGAGCGTGCAAGAAACGACCGTCAGCCGAGCCGGTGGGACCAAGCCAGTGCTCCCTGCTGGGCATGGCAGCCTTGGCTTTGCGCACCATCTGGATCACTTCGGTTCCGGGCAGTACAATTGGGCGCTGCCTTGGTCCCTCGGCCGTTCAGCGTGCGGCCGGAGACTGATCGCACCTGAGACGATTTCAAAGAACGAACGATCATGATTCCTTTCGGAGGACTCCGCGATGAAGACATTTAAGCCAGCAATCCCGTTGCTCCTATCCTCTTTGTTGGCCATGAGTGCGGGCTGCAATCAGAACGAGCAGAAGATCCAGGATCTTGAGAAGGAGAAAGCTGATCTCACCGCCCGGCTTACAAAGGCCGAGGAAGAGTTGATTTCGGCGCAAGACCGCGCGGCGGTAGCCGACTCCTCGGCTGGGAATCTGCAAGGGCAGCTTGACACCGCCAAGGCCGCAGCAGAATCGGCCGCTTCCGATCTCACCGCGGCCGCCGCGAAGGCCGCGACTGCCGAGAAGGCGCTGGCCGACCTTCAGGTCGCATACGACAAGATGGTGGCTGACGCCAAGACCGCGTCCGACAAGATGATGGCTGATGCCAAGCGCGCGTCCGGCCAGGCCGCCGCTGAACTCGGAAAGCTCCAGAAGCAAGTGGCCGACCTGACCGCGGCGCTGCAGGCGGCCAAACTCCCGCCGCAAGGCGACTCGCTGCCTTCGAACCCCTGATTCCGTCGCGCCCATATTGCGTCGAAGCGAACGATGGCTACACTTCGCTAGAACTCGCGCCGGCACCAATGTCAGAGCAAGCGGGGCACGCCTGATCGCGAGCGCTGGACGGCGAAGGACACGAGGTTGATCAAGCTTCCCGGGCGGCGGAGTATGGGAACTGCACATGCAGGAGAACCGCTTGACTTCAACTGCGCCGGGGACAACGTCCTCAAATCGGCCCCCGTTGAACACAGAAACTTGCTGGCCGTGACCTGCTGCGCCTTCCCAATCAGCAACGTGTAAGAACGTACAAGATGACAACGATGAGTCTTCACTTCGGCACATGGAAGAGTCTGCCTGTGCCAACGAGGACTCGTCGCGTTTGCGTTTTCTTGAAGACCGGCAGTGGCTCCAGACCATCGGGTGCCTGTTGCGAGAACGAGGAACTGCCGACTTGCTTCGGGCGCAAGGATTAAGGGAAACTCGCCGAAAACCTGAAGCCACGCTCTTGCAGGAGGCGCGGAGTAGAGGTAAGGTCTTGGCCGGCTGGGTGGGAAGCGCGAATCTGATCTTCTCGCTCCCTCCCAATCGGTTCGTAGAATGACGAGTTGCGTCCACAAACGGTCGACACCGTTTCGCATTGATTCCGTTTTTAGGAGATATTTGATGTTGCAGGAGCATGTTCATTTTAGCAAATGGAAAACTTTGTGCCGAATGGGTCTGGCTCTTTTCTGTTGCGTGGCATTCATGGGCGGCGACTGCATTCAGCGCGACGCGGCCTGCCAAGACCTGAGCGATGGGGCGGAGTGTACCCCACCCGCAGGCTCGGCTGCCGCTCCAACGTGCCAAGCCTACTTCTGCGCAGTAGGCGAGTGTACGTTGCTTTCCGATCCGGGTCAGAACGGTGACAAATGTTCCGACGAAACCGATTGTGAAGACGAAGGTACATGCCAGAGCGGCAACTGCGTGGCGGCTGACAAGGCGCAAGGGACGTCCTGCACCGACGACGGCAACGAATGCACCGACGATATCTGCGATGGTGCCGGTGCATGCACGCATCCGAACGAGCCGGACGGCATCGCCTGCAATGACGATGGCAACGACTGCACCGACGATGTCTGCGCGGCCGGTGTGTGCGTGCATCCGAACGAGCCCGCCGGCACCGATTGCACCGACGGCGATGGCAACGAATGCACCAGCGGCGAGTGTGACGGCGCGGGCGCCTGCCAGCCAACGAATGTGGCGGATAATACCGACTGCGAGAACGACGGCAATGTTTGTACGACCGAGTTGTGTCTCTCGGGCACATGTACGGACCAGGGGTGCGCTCCCCGGCTGGGGCAAGCATGCACCACCTCGGACGGCAATGATGGCACCTGCCAGACGATCACCGGGACACCGCCCTGCCAGTGCGTCGCGACGCCGGAGGAGGTAGCGGTGCTGTACATTGCCAATTTCTCCGGATTTAACGTCACCAGCTACCAGGATCCCTCGACCGTGAACGGAAACATCGCCCCGGATACGAATCTCGAGGGAGCGCAAACCCAACTCGACGGCCCTTCGGATATCGTGGTCACCGGCAACGATACGCTGATCGCGAGCAATTTCAATACGGACACCGTCACCTCCTACGCCAACGCCCGGGAAAGCAACGGCAACCTGACCCCGGACGGCAACGTGCAGGGGGCGGCCACACTGCTAGACGATCCGACAACCCTGGCGGTCAACACGGCCGAGGACCTGCTGTTCGTGGCCAATTTCGGCGCGAGCGATGAAATCCTGGTTTATTCCGGTGCGTCGACGTCAAGCCTAAACGGCAACCTCGCTCCGACCCGGATCATCACCAGCACGGACATCCAAAACCCTGTCGGAATCAACTTCGGCGCCAACGACGACCTCTACGTGGTCAACTCGGTCCTCAATAACGTGGTCGTCATCGCCGGAGCCAGCAACGTGAACGGGAACGTAGCCGCCACGCGAATTATTGACAGCGCGTCGTTCGGCACACTTTTCGACGTCTTCATCGACGACAACGACACAATGTACGTGGTGGACATTGCCGGCTTCATCTATACCTTCAACAACGCATCGACGTTGAACGGTATGGTCGATCCGGACTTCACCTTGACGGTTCCGCCGGCCGTCTTGTTGTCGGCGATTGCCGTGGATTCCAACGGCACAGGCTACATCGTGGACAACGGTGCCGACGCCGTCTACTCGTACGACAACATCGCCACGCTCAATGGGGCCCTGAATCCGGATCGAACCATCCAGGGAGCTCAGACTCAGATGGATGGGCCGATCCGCGTGTTCCTCGACGAGTAGCGACGGCCACATCCCATTATCCGTACGGCTCACCCAGGCCGGTGCCGCAGAAACGGCACCGGCCTTTGTTTTCCGTCGCGTCGCTCTGGCCACTTGCTTGAGGGGCGGATCATCCGCGTCGCGCGAGCTGGCGGGCGAACCAAGCCCACACGGCGTCGCCGCCGGCCAGTCAACTGGCCCAGCTTGCCTGGCTTGCCTAAGTTTGGCTTCGTTTGGTAATAGCACGATGCACCAACGACTTACGCATCCGACTGCCCACTTCCCACGACCTGATGAGTACCGGGTACCGATTACTGATTACTTCTGTTGTCAAAGAGCCCAAGCCTGTCCGCGCGCACCAAGTCCACGCGGGACGCGCCCACTTGTATAACTTGCCCGGCGCTCGATAGAATTGTGAAGGCAGACCGATCAGCGAGAGGAGTCGTGTAGCGGCCGGCGTCCCTGCCGGCCGGTCTTCGAAGTCGGCACGACGGTCGGCACGGAGGCCGACCGCTACAGAGTTCATTCCGTTGTCTTTGCACGCTCCAATTCGTGGGGTCTGCCAAACGGCCAAGCCACTGCGAGCGACGCTTCCGCTGGCTTGCCGTTTGGCAGCATGTGCTATAATCGGGTCATGCAGGATCCGACATCGCAATCCACGGTCGAGCAACGCATCTGGACGATCCTCGCTGAAATCGACGATCCCGAGATGCCGATCAGCATCGTTGACTTGGGCATCATCGAACGCGTCGAAGTCGATGGCGCGAAGGTCCGCATCGCTGTCACGCCGACCTTCACGGGCTGCCCGGCGCTGCAAATGATCGATGAGCAGATCTCTCGGTTGGTCGGCACCCTGCCGGAAGTCCACGAAGTCGAAATTGAGCATATTTTCGACCCGCCCTGGCGGGCTGATCGCATTACGCCCGCCGGCAGGGAGCGGCTTCGCGCGCACGGCGTGACCGTGCCGAGCAGTAAGTTTGTACAGCTGCAACAGGCGCGCGACGAAGCAGTCGCCTGCCCGTTCTGCGACTCTCAAGACACCCGCCTGGACAGCCCCTTCGGCCCGACGCGCTGCCGCATGATTTACTACTGCACCGCCTGCCGCAATTCCTTCGAGCACATAAAAGCCATTTAGCCCGCATTCCTCATCGGAATTAGGCCGCGAAGCTGAAGGCGACCGATGAGGGAGCCTGAAGGAGGCACCAAGAATTGAGAATGGAAAATTGAAAATGGAGAATGGAAAAAACGGAAAATCAACCTCCGTGGTCGGCAAATGATCTCGGGCTGTGCGTTTGCTTCTCCACTCTCAATTCACGCGTTGTGCTAAGCGGCCCTCGGTAAAGATTGCACGGTTTTCAGATGTCTTCTGAACGGGTGGTTCTTGTTCCTGTTGAGACAGTTGACGGCCTTGATGATGGCACTCTCCAGGTTTTGGACGGTCTCGAAATAATAATTGTGAATCGCGGAGCGTTTGAGGTGGCCCCAGAATCG
>JADFJZ010000061.1 GCA_022565195.1 Planctomycetota bacterium
GCTTGGGGCGTGGGTGGCTGGTGAGCGGGGCGGGGCTGGTGATGATTCGCAAGTTGGACAATCCGCCGAATCCGTTTTGCTCGCGGCATGTCGAGTATCTGGCAGACGTGCCCGAAGCCAAGGTCGAGGTCTACGAGGAGCAGGCCCGCTCGATTCTGTCGCACAACGACTCGCCCGACCTGCCCTTCGACTGGAGCGTGAATCCCTATCGCGGCTGCCAGCACGCTTGTGCATACTGCTACGCCCGGCCTTATCACGAGTATCTCGACCTCGGCGCGGGCACGGACTTCGACACCAAACTGTTCGTCAAGGTCAACGCGCCGGAGCTGCTGCGCCGGGCGCTGTCGGCGCCGAAGTGGCGCGGCGAGCCGATCGAGTTCTCCGGCGTGACCGACTGCTACCAGCCGCTCGAAGCCGTGTACGAAGTGACGCGGCAATGTTTGCAGGTCTGTCTCGACTTTCGCAACCCGGCGGCGATCATCACGCGCGGGTACTTGATCGTTCGCGACGCGGCGCTGCTGGCGGCGCTGCACCGCGAAGCCGGCCTCTCCGTGATGCTGTCGATCGCCTTCGCCGACGACGCGACCGCGCGGCTGCTCGAGCCGCACGCCCCGCCGCCGTCGCGGCGCTTCGAGGCCATCCGCCGGTTGCGCGAGGCGGGCGTGCCGGTGGGAGTGATGCTGGCGCCGATCATCCCGGGCTTGAACGATCGGGACATTCCGCGGATTCTTCAGCAAGCGGCAGAGTGCGGCGCGCAAACGGCGAGTTGCACGGCGTTGCGGCTGCCGGGGAGTGTCGAGTCGGTGTTCCTGGGCCGATTGCGAGACGTGCTGCCGCTGCAAGCCGGCCGCATCGAGAGTCGCATTCGAGAGATTCGCGGCGGCAAGCTGAACGAAACGAGACCCGGCAAACGGATGACCGGCGAAGGCATCTACTGGGAAGCCATCATGCAGCAGTTCCGCATTCACTGCGCGCGCCACGGCCTGGGTCGGCCTTCGTTTCCGAGTGCCCACGACCCGCGCGGAGTGCGCCGGCCGGGACAGCAATTGTCGCTGTTTCTTGAAGGAAAGGAGGAGGATGCAGGAAGTTGAGTACTAGGCCTTGTCTGAAAACTCGGCTCTCGTAGCGGGCAGCCTCTGTGCCGGTCGACGGTCGGCAGGGACGCCGACCGCTGCATGCGTTTTCAAACAGAGCCTACGGTTCGGATTCCTGGTGGATCAGTTCGATGCGCAGGCGGTTGATCTTGCGGTCCTCGGCTTCGAGGATGGTGATGCGGGCGCTGCCGTAGACGAGTTGCTCTCCGTTGCTCGGAATCTTGCCCATCGATGCGAATACGAAGCCGCCGATGGTTTCGTAGTCGTCGCCTTCGGGGATCTCCAGGCCGAGCAGTTCGTTGATCTCGTCGACGTGGACCTTGCTGTCGACCTCGACGACTTGCTCGCTGATCCGCCGGATCGGTTCGGGCTCTGGCTTTTCGTACTCGTCGGTGATCTCGCCGACGAGTTCTTCGAGGATGTCTTCGATGGTCACGAGCCCCGCCGTTCCGCCGTACTCGTCGAGCACGATCGCGGCGTGCGTGCGGCCTGTGCGGAACTCGGTCAGGAGGTCGTTGAGCAGCTTGGCCTCCGGCACAAACGGCACTTCGCGTATGTGCTGCATGAGATCAAACGGGCCGTTGGAGTCGACGTGGAGCAGATCCTTGGCGTAGACCATGCCCAGCACTTGGTCGATGTTCTCGTCGTAGACCGGGATGCGCGAGTGGCCTTCCTTGCGGATGAGTTCCTTGAGCTCACTGAGGGTCGCTCCCTTGGGGATGCCCACGACCTCGGTGCGCGGGGTCATGATCTCGCCGACGGAGGATTCGTCGAGTTCCATGACCGACTTGATCATGGCCTTCTCTTCCTGGTCGACCGCGCCGTGGAGCTCGGCCTCCTCGACGGCATCGAGCACTTCCTGCTCGATCAGCTCGGCCTCGTTTTGCCGGTTGGGTTTGGGCACGCCGGCCAGTCGGCGGATCAGGCCGTCGAACAAGTGCAGCACGACGTTGATCGGCCGGGTGACGAAGCGCACGGCCTGGAGCACGGGCAGCATGTTGGCCAGCAACGGCACGGCTGCGTACTTGGCGCACGGCTGCGGAACGGCCACCACGCACAACAGCAGCACGACGGCGCACACGCCGAACACTTCCGCGTAGTACCAGTACAGCGCGATGTTGGTGGCGGTGCGGTCGGCTTCAAGCAACTGCGTGATGACCAGAATGAGGCCGAGGTTGCTGACCATGCGGACGATCGCCGTCGCGCGGATGAAGTCGTCCTGGTGATCGCGATAGGCCTCGAGCCAATGCTGGCGCCGGCGGGCAGCGAGCGCCCGAGCCAGTCGGCCCCAGGGCATGTCGTGCAGCGCGAGGTTGAGCGTGGCAAAGAGGCTGCAAATGACGACGAGCATGAGCCCAACGATGACGGACGTGTTGATCACGATACTGCTTGCTCCACATCAATGTCGTATGTCAGAATCTGCCCGCCTTTGTCGGCGGCACAGGCTACCGTGCCTTCGGGATCGATGATCCGGCTGTGGCCCTGGCCACCGCCCGCGCCGCCGCTGTCGGCGATGACGAGCCACACACCCTGCGCGCGGGCCAGCTTGCACAACCGTTGCTCCTTCGGCGGATCGGCCCAGCAGCCGCAGACAAAGACGACCGGCGCGCCCATCTGCTTGACGGTCGCAACGATCGCGTCATTGCAGACATCATCGCCCACGAGCACACCTACAGGCCCAAACAGGGAAAGAGCGACCTGGATGGATCGGCCCCGAGCAAAGTGTCGCGACTCATCGCGTCCCACGATGATCCGGCGGTGCTTGACGAGCACGTCGCCATCGGCATCGATCCAGGCAGCACAATCATACTGCTGCTGCCCGTCGAACTCCGCGAACCCGACGACCACGCTGACGCCCATCTCGCGGGCCTGGGAAGCCAGAACTTCCGCAAATGTCGTGCTGGTGGCGGCGGATGCGGCATCGTCCCCTTCGGCGAGCGCCCCGCCCTCGCATCGGCCGGGAAGGCAAACGACTTCTGGAACCGGGTCCAGCTCGGCAGCTTTGGCGATGAACTCAAACGCGCGCCGCTGGTTGTTGGCCCGGCTTTCGCCGTCGACTTCCATTTGGATCACAGCCACACGCAAAGCCTCACCCTCCATAAATCCGGCCGACGCCGATGGCCGTCAGAATCTCGTCTTCCATTTTGTGCATCTTCATGGCTTCTTGTTCGGTCGCGTCGTCCATGCCCAGAAGGTGCAGAGTGCCGTGAACGACGTACAACGCCAGCTCGGCAGCCACAGGATGCGCACGTTCTTCTGCTCTGCGTTTGGCGGTGTCGGCCGACACGACGATCTCGCCTTCGACGTGGCGCCCATTGGCGCCCGCGTGGTGTTGCCTCGTCAAATCAAAGGCCAGCACATCGGTCGCGCCTTTGATGTTCATGTACTTCTCGTGCAGCTCGGCGATCTCGGTATCGCTGACCACGGCCACGCTGACATCGGCGCTGGCCGTATCGAAGCGCCGCAGGGCTTCGCGGATACCCTCTTGCAGCATCGACGGGTCAACCCCATCGTCGGCGTGTTTGTTGTGGACTTGTATGTCGTAGGGGTCGTCTTCGTTCATCCCATTACCGGAACCGGGTCTGTCGGCTTGGAGGGTTCGGGAGGCTTGGGGTAGGCCACCCGACCATGATAGAAGCGGCACAGACTCTTGACCAGCGACTCCTCGACGCGATGGAGTTCTTTCAGCGTGATGTCGCAGTCGTCGAATTGGCCGTCGTTGAGGCGTTCCATGAGCACCGTGTGGACCACGTTCTCAATCCGGCCGGCGGTGGGCTCGGGCAAAGCCCGTACGGCGCCTTCGACGCCGTCGCACAGCATCAGGACTGCGGTCTCTTTCGATTGCGGCTTGGGGCCGGGGTAGCGGAACTCCGATTCCGAAACCTCGCGCGTACTGCCGGCCGCCTTTTGTTTCTCGCTGGCGATGTGGTGGAAGTAGCGTACCACCGTGGTGCCGTGGTGCTCTTCGATGAAGCGGACCACAGCCCGCGGCAGTCGTTCCTCTTTGGCGAGTTCGATGCCGTCCTTAACGTGGCCGACGATCACCAGCAGGCTCATCGTCGGCGAGAGATTGTCGTGACGATTGATATGGGCTTCCTGGTTCTCGGCGAAGTACTCAGCCTTGTGGACTTTGCCGATGTCGTGATACATCGCGCCGACCTTGGCGAGCAAGCCGTTGGCCCCGACTGCTTCGCAGGCGCTTTCCGCCATACTGCTCAGCCACAGCGAGTGGGCGAACGTGCCCGGCGCTTCGCGGGCCAGTCGGCTCAACAGAGGCTGCGACGTGTCCAGCAATTCGAGCAGGGTCCAATTGGTGGCCACTTTGAAGATGCGCTCGATCGGCGCCAACATCAGGAAGAAGATCGCAATCGCCAACAACGAGGCCATGGCGGCGCTGCCGCCCTGCTTTATGGCGGTATCGAGCGAGTAGCCGTTGAGAAGGACCACGACCACACCCACGATAAACGCAGCCATCGCATTGAGCAGGCCCGTGGAGAAGAGTTCGTGGCGGCTGCGAATCTCGCGAAGCTGATAGACAGCGACAGCCATTGCAGCAGTCAACACCAGCAGCGTACCCAGATCGCCCCGCACGGCAATCGTGATGAGTACCGCCAGTCCTGAGGTCATACCAATGGCGAAGCGCTGTGAGTAGACCATTGTCAGGATCGCCGCGGTCATCACCACCGGTCCGACCACGACATAGGGGAACATCACGCCGATGTCGCTGAGGTGCGCCGCTCTGGCAACCGCCACCATGATGAGAAAGAGCAACGTCAGCGACAGCGCCCGAACAGGATTGCGGATCACGCGATCCTGAAACAGGCCGCAGTAAGTCACCAGGCCCAAAGCCACCATGAACACCAACGCGCCCCGGCCGGCTTGTTGGAGATAATGCTGATCTCTGAGGCTGGTCGCCACGGCGCGATCTTCCGCATCCGCGTCCTCCTCCAGATTTCCATCGAGGAGTTGTCTGACCCGGTCGTGTTCGTATCGGAGAAGTTCGATGTGACTCTCATTCAAGTGGTAAGTGTTGCTCAGGGCGATGCGCCCGCCACCCTCTTTCTGCTCAAGCAGGGGCCGCGGACTGATGTCCGCAAAGTCGGGCGGTGCGGCGAGCGGCTCGTCGTAGCGGTACTTGATGTCCTGAATCTCGTCCCTGGAAGCAGCAGCGGCGTCCATTTCCTTCCGCGTCTGTTCGAGATTGAATTTGAACAGAGGTGCCTCCCGCAGCGCAGCGACCAGCACATCGCTGATCACACTGTGAATCGCCACCGGGAATGTTCGCGACAATGAGGCCGCGGCGCGGTCGACATCCTTGGGATCTTCCGGACTGTCGAGGTGTACGTTGTTGACGGCAATTTGCGGGAGCTCGGTGGCGGATTCTCCCGAGTCCGGCTCCTCGATTGGGACGACGTCATCCGGTTCATTCTTCACCGCACCGCTGAGAATCACCTTGCTGGACTTCGCTGCAACTCCCCGTTCCTCCTCCGTGACCTTTGGAACCAATCGCTCTCGCTTGAGGTCCTCGACGAGCTTGTCCACCCAGGCCGTGAATTGGGCCTCGCCTTGGTCGCCAACGAGGTCGTAGAGCTCACGAAACCCGGCTTCGGTCAAGCGCCAGAGCGGCTCGCCGTTCGGTGGGTCGCCCTGCTCAGCGACGGCCGCTTGGTAGGCCGGATATCCATCGTAGGATTGTGCGGTCGTATACAAGCCTGTGACGGTTCCCTGAATGCGCTTGATCAGACTCGTATTCAAATCGAAGTAGTTCGGCGTGGTTTCGCGGGCTTCCTCTTTGGACCGCAGTGTAGCCGGCTTGTCGATGATCTTGAACTTGACGCGGGCATCGATCCGCCCGCGTACTTCCTGCCTCGCGTAGTAGGGAAACGGCTCCGGGCCGTAGAGCACGATGCCGATGGCCAGCACGACGAAGCCCAGCCCAATGGCAGGCGAAGCCAGGCCGACTTGCGCGCGCAGGCGCTTGAGCAGCGGCTCGCTCTGCTCGCTGCGCTGCCGCCGAACCTGCGTTCGGCGAAGTTTCACTTTTCCATTGCCCTTGGCCATGTTGCGGTGCAACCAATCTCGATGCAGCCGACGAATCTTCGACGATCATCCGGCAGCAATCGCCGGATACACAACACACTTTCGGCTGCGATGCTCTTATTCTAGATCACTCATCCGCAGGTTCCCATAAAAACCAAATTCCCGGCAGCGGAGGGCCTGTGTATCACCTCTATTCGGCGCCTAATCGTCCCGTAGGGACATTCGACGATAGCCCAGCGATTCATCGCTGGGTTCGAGGTTCAGGACCGGAATTCAGTCCCGTAGGGACGGCTGAGGCGTTCGACCACAGAAACGTTTGACGACTTCACTTCAGTCGTCCCTACGGGACTCATTGACTCAATGGCACTCTTGCATCCCAGCCCCGGCGCGCCGGGACTGGGCTATTCTCATCAGGCCCCTACGGGGCTGACATTTGCACGATACATGACGGCTGAAGGCATAGCCGTCACAGCCTTGCAAACAGCAGAATAACGCATTGGCCCTCGAAATTCTACGGAGTCACGGGTTTCGTCGATATATGATATAGTAGAGGATGTAGTGTAAGGACTGGTGATCATGACAGAACCCGTGCGGTCAAAAAGAGTGACGTTCGAGACGATCGAGCCTCTGGGCAAGCGAATTCTGATCCGTAAGGATGAGGACAAGCGCCAAACCAAAGGCGGGATCCAGTTGCCGGACAGCATCGAGATCCCCACGCTCACCGGCCGGGTGGTGGCGGTGTCGGCCCAGATCGAAGGCGACGAGGATTACCCCGTCCGCACCTACGACAAGATCCTCTTCAACCCCAAGCACGCCATTCCCGTCGATTTTGAGGCGGACAACCAGCTCTTCGTGGTGCCCATCGACGATGTTGTGGCGGTCTTCCGCCGGCAGGACGACCCACCGGAAACCACAGAGGACGAGTGATCCGGCTACCCGAAAAAGCCCTCATCGGCATGGTCCACCTGCCCGCTCTGCCGGGGTCGGCAGGTCATCCACACGGACCATCTCCGCTACCAGAAACCCAAGGAGCCGCAGGCTTCAGCCTGCGCGATCCCACAGGCATCATTGATTTACGAGATCCCCTCGGCGATATCATCGAAAGAGCTGCGCGCGACGCATCGCTGCTGCAAAACGCCGGTTTCGACGCCGTCGTGGTCGAGAACTTCGGCGATGCGCCGTTTCACGCGACGACCGTGGAGCCGCACACGATCGCATCGATGGCGCAATGTGTTCGTGCCGTCGTCGGCGCGTGTCGGGTTCCAGTGTGCGTGAACGTCCTGCGCAA
>JADFJZ010000062.1 GCA_022565195.1 Planctomycetota bacterium
CACTCGATTCCCCTATAACTACGTCATGATGGGCCTGTAGCTCAGCGGTTAGAGCAGGGGACTCATAATCCCTCGGTCGGGGGTTCGAATCCCTCCGGGCCCATTAGTTTTTCCCCGTTTCCTGCTGGGTATTTCGCGTGAAATCGCTTGGTGACTCGAACGACGTCCTCGACTAAGTGGAAAGTGGTAGAGCCTGCCGCGAACCGTCCCCTCTGAGCGTATGGCCTGACCCCCGAGACGAGTCCGGACCGTATGCCGGGATCCTGCGGCTTCCGGATCTAAGAACGAGGTCAGATGAAGGCCCACGAAGCCAAGTTTTGTGATCTGTTCGGAAGAAAATGCCCTGCCCGTTAATCCAATAAGTCCAGAAGACCATAGTTACCCGCCTTGGCATGGGCGACTTATCCCTGGCTGTTCGGAGTGTGAGAATCTTCGCACGGGCCAAGCATGTCGGGCGGGCACGTTTTTTGTTGCAGGCCGGGCTCATCGTTGACAGGATGATTCCTGCGAGTTGTGCTGCGGAGATGAAATTGGGCGGCCCCATGTTCACGAAAGGGCGCAAGATGAAGTCGTTTCCTGCGCGCGGTGCCATGAGTTTATTCGCCCGCTTGTTGGCTGCAGGAGCGGTGAGCGCTCTGTCGTTGGGCTGCACGCTCAACAATTTGGCGGCGCAGGAAGTCACCTCTGTGCTGGAACGCTATGCAGCGCAAAAAGCACTTCAAGCAAGAGCATATGCGCTCACGCCTGCGGCAGGCGGTGGCGACCGCGAAAACGAATCGGTCACGCGCCTCGTAGCTCCGACCTCGCTCAAAGAGTTCATCATCCTCGCGTTACAAGAGAACCCTGAAATCAAGCAGGCTGAGGAAACGGCGCACGCCAAAGCGGCACGCATCCCTCAGGTGACCGCACTGCCCGATCCGATGTTGAAGACCAAGACGCTCCCCGAGCCCGTGCGAACGGCTGAGGGAGACAACTTCTTCATCCTGGGCGTTAGCCAGAAACTCCCCGTTCCGGAGAAGCTTGATCGAGCCGGTCGAATCGCCCTGGAGGAAACACGTATCGCGCTTCAGGAGCTGGAGCGGGTGCGGCTGCGCGTTATTGCCGATGTCAAACGGGCATATTTCCAACTCTACGCGATCGACAAGAGCATCGAAATTACGACCGAGAACCGAGATTTGATGCGAGGCCTGATCGATGTCGCCATCGGGCAGGTCGAGGCTGGAAAGCGCGCCCAAGAAGACGTGCTCCGCGCTCAGGTTGAGTTGTCCAATCTGGAGGCTCAGCTTGTTCAGTTAGGCCAGCGCCGGATCACGGCAGTGGCCATGCTGAACCGACAGATGGATCGTCCGTCCGCCACACCCATCGCCAAACCGGCCGACTTCGACGTCAGGCAGGTGGATGCCAAGCTTGAGGAATTGTTCGAGCACGCGGTCAAATCAAATCCGGAGCTGGGGCGCATCGAGCGGCAGATCGAGCGCGACCGCGAAGCCGTCGAACTGGCCCGGCTGGCCTATTGGCCTGATTTTACCATCGGCTTTGAGTGGATGCTGATGGAATCGCGTGAGGCCTTTCGTCCGCCGCCCAATCCGGCGACCGGAATGCGGCCGACGGTTCCCAAGATGAGCGAAGATGCCAGCGACAACTGGGCGATCACGTTCGGCTTGAACATCCCGATCTGGAGAGACAAGATCGAAGGAGGCATCCGCGAGGCCAAGCGGAGGTTAGGAGCCTCGCAGCAACAATACACCTCGGTTCGCAATTCCGTGTACTTCCGCATTACCGACGCCTTTGAGCGGGTTCGTAGCCAGCGCGAACTGGCGGATATCTTCGGGTATACGATCATTCCTCAGGCGCAGCAGGCCTATGAAGTGTCCCGCGCAGGCTATGTGGCCGGCAGCAGCGATTTTCTCTACGTGATCGACAATTGGCAGAAGTGGTTGGTTTTCCGCATTCAATACCATCGTATCCTCGGCGACTTGGAACGCAGCGTTGCTGATTTGGAACAGGTGCTGGGGATGAGTTTGAGCGAGGCTGGAATCTCAAAATGAGCACATCAAAGACCGTAAGACAGTTTGGGCTCGGGACGGTGGTGATCCTGACGATCGCGGCACTCGTCGTCGGCGTGGTCGCGACGCGGGTGATGCTCGGTCCGGGCGGCGGAGCCAGCGGTGCATCGGCAGGCGAAGATTCAGAGCAACTCTACACTTGCGGCATGCACCCCAATGTGATGGAGCGAGGGCCTGGAATCTGCCCGATCTGCAACATGGATCTCACGCCACTCAAAGCCGACGATGGCGACGCGGGCGGGGGTGTGTCCAAGGAACGCAAAGTTCTCTACTGGCGCGCCCCAATGGACCCGAACTACGTCTCTGACCAACCCGGCAAGAGCCCGATGGGTATGGATCTCGTTCCCGTCTATGCTGACGAGGAATCTTCAAGTTCGAGGCATTTCGTACGTGTCGATCCGGTTACGAGCCAGAATATGGGCATCCGCACGACCGCCATCCGGCGCGGCCCACTGGTCAAGACGATTCGTACCGTGGGGCGCGTGGATTACGACGAGCGATCGGTGACCTTTATCAATACCAAGTTCGAGGGATGGATCGAGAAACTGCACGTCGACGAGACGGGCCAGTTCGTGGACAAGGGCCAACCGCTCTTCGACGTCTACTCGCGCGAGCTCTATTCTGCTCAGAAGGAATACGTGGCGGCGATCGATGGCCTGGAACGCATGCACCAAAGCACGCTGCCCTATGCCCGAGAAGAGCAAACGCGCCTGATCGACGCAGCGCTCACCAAACTGCAGTTTCTGGACGTGACTAATGAGCAGATCGAAGCGCTCAAACAGGCCAAGACAATCCAGAAGATCCTGACGATTCATTCCCCCAGCCGCGGGATCGTTACGGACAAGATGGCGCTTCAGGGTATGTATGTGAAGCCGGGAATGCAACTTTATACGATCGCCGACCTCACGCGCGTGTGGGTGTATGTTGACATTTACGAATACCAACTGCCCTGGGTCCGCGTCGGCCAAACTGCCGAGATGGCCTTACCCTACGTTCGGGGCAAGAAGTTTGTAGGCACGGTCGTGTACATCTATCCCTACCTCGAGAAACAGACGCGCGTCGTCAAGGTGCGGTTGGAGTTTGACAATCCTACGTTGGATCTCAAGCCCGGCATGTTCGCGAATGTGACATTGTCGGCTGACTTGCGGCGAGATGCACTCTTGATTCCCAGAGAGGCATACATTGACTCGGGAACGCGTCAACTCGTTTTCGTCGATCGAGGCGAAGGCAAATTCGAACCACGTGAGATCCAGGTGGGCGTGGAGGCTGAGGACGGCATGGTCGAAGTCCTGTACGGCCTCGACGAGGGCGAGATCGTCGTGACCAGCGGTCAGTTCATGCTCGATGCCGAAAGTAAACTCAAGGAAGCAATCGCCAAGATGATGGAGGCGGAGCGCGCCCTGACGACGAAACGAACTCCGGACACTGAGGGAGAAGAAGCAGACGGAGAGAAGCACGATCACGCCGCGATGGACGCCGAGACGCAACAACCACCGATGCTCGCCGACGCTGCGTTCGCCTGTCCCATGGAAGAACATCCGGACGAGAGTGACCCGAAGGAGCAAGGAGCCTATTTCTCCAGCGAGGCGGGCTCGTGTCCGTGGTGCGGCATGAATCTCAAGCCCTCAGAGGAACTGGATTGGGTCAAGATGAGGCGGGCGGCCAAAGGCGCGGATGTCGCTTACACGTGCGTCGATCATCAGCATGTGTTTTCCAAGATATCCGGCTCATGCCCGCGATGCGGCAAGGAGCTGCACGCGTTCAAGGTGATGTACACGTGTCCCGATCCGAACCACGCCGGTGTGATCAGTACTTTTGAAGACAATTGCCCTCACTGCGGCCAGGGACTGGCTGCCTATCGAGGCGTCTGGCTCGACGACGCCATGGCCCAAGCCAATGTGCCACCTGCTCCGGGCGTCGCGGATGCGGCCTTGTACCATTGCACGATTCATCCATTGGTGCATAGTAACAAGGAAGGGAACTGCACCATTTGCAGCCTGCCGCTCGAGACCGCAGCAACCCTCGCAGCCAAGCCCGCCGCGATTCCCGCGGGCGCCAAGTACACGTGTCCTATGAAAGTATGCTGGCAATTCTCGGACGCCGCCGGCAGGTGCTCTGAATGCGGGATGAAGCTCAAACCGCTGGAGGAGGTCGCCTGGGTTCAGGAAATGCAGGCCGCTATGCCGAGCGGCGAAGCGGAAGATCAGTATGCCTGTCCCATGCACGCGGATGAAAGAGCATCACAAACAGGCACTTGTTCGATTTGTGGCATGTTGTTGGTCCGTTCGGATTTGCTGCCGCGTCCACAGACGGCGCCTGCGAAAATCGCGGCGCAGATGAACTATATCATGGAGCATTACTTAGAACTGCAACGCTTATTGGCTTCGGATCGGCCCTCTGGAACAGCGCTCCATGCGCTCGGCCTGGCCTCCGCCAGCGAAAAACTGGCCGAGCAATTGAACGATCCTGATGTAGACCTTCCGCAAGCCGTCGTCGAGGCAGCGACACAGCTCCGTCACGCCGCGGTCAAGATCACCGCGAAGGACTTACAGGCGGATCGCGTGACGCTGGTTGAACTCAGCGCTGCAGTGCGCACACTGGTGGGACACGTTCGACCAGACCGCACCCGTTGGCCAAAGTTGTTTATCTACCACTGCCCGCTGTCCAAAGGCGATTGGATTCAGGCAACCGAAGGGAAAGCAAATCCATACTACGGATTCAAAATGCTCAAATGTGGTGAACTGCAGGAAGTGAAATAGGGGCACAACGCGCCGCAGGCTTTAGCCCGCGCGGATCAACAAGTTGTGAAAACGTCTCACACTTCGGAGGTCCGCGCGGGCTAAAGCTCGCGGCTCGAGAGAATCGCGCATGATCGCAAAAATCATCGAAATCTGTGGCCGCAACCGGGTGATGGTGTTGCTGATGACCGCCTTCATCGTCATGGGCGGCGTGTGGACCATCTTCAATATCCGGTTGGATGCCATACCCGATCTGTCTGATGTACAGGTCATTATCTTCACCGAGTACCCTGGTCAAGCACCGCAGGTGGTCGAAGATCAAGTGACCTATCCACTCACGACCTCGATGCTGGCCGTGCCGTTCGCCAAGGCCGTACGCGGGTACTCATTCTTCGGAATCTCGTTTGTCTACATCATCTTTGAAGACGGCACGGACATGTACTGGGCGCGATCGCGCGTTCTGGAGTATCTCAACTATGTCGCCAGCCGACTGCCCAAGGGAATCACGCCCCAACTGGGACCGGATGCGACAGGTGTCGGCTGGGTCTATCAGTACTCCATCCGTAACGGCTATTACTGCCCGCATCATCCCGACGGCCAGTTTCGCCATCCCGATCACCCCAACGAGTGGTACGCAACCCTCAGCGAGGCACCGGAGAAAATTCGTGACAAGCTGGAACGGGTTCGCAACTTCGAGCACGGCGGCCTCTGTCCGTGGGATGGCCAGACAGAGTTGGTATTGGCCCAATACGATCTTTCTGAATTGCGGAGCATGCAGGATTGGTATCTTCGTTATGAATTGACCGCCGTCAAAGGTGTGGCGGAGGTCGCCGCGATCGGAGGTTTCGTTCGGCAATACCAGGTCGTCGTCGACCCCGATAGGTTGCTCGCTTATGACATCCCGCTCAGCCAGATCAAGATGGCGATCAAGATGTCCAATAACGACGTCGGTGGTCGCGTACTGGAGATGTCTGAAACCGAGTATATGGTTCGGGGCCTCGGTTACCTTGCAGCCCTTTCACCTGAGCAGATTCGTCAGGCAGAGGAACAGGGCGTTCCCCTCAGTCGAGTTCGGGCTCGGCAAGGCATTGAAGACCTCAAGAAGACCGTGATCCGTGCCACGCCCGAGGGAACAGCGGTGTACCTTCGTGATGTGGCGGATGTCCATCTGGGACCCGAGATCCGGCGCGGCCTGGCCGAGGCTGATGGTCAAGGCGAGGTGGTCGGCGGCATCGTCGTCATGCGCTTTGGCGAGAACGCCCTGGAAGTGATCCACAATGTCAAACAGAAAATAAACGATCTCAAACTGGGATTGCCTCCCGGCGTTGATGTCGTCACCGAGTACGACCGATCCGCGCTCATTGAAAGAGCAGTCGACTCGCTGATAGAAAAACTGATCGACGAAATGATCGTCGTGGCCATCATCTGCGCGATCTTCTTGCTCCATCTGCGCAGCAGCCTGGTGGCCATTTTCGTCATTCCCACTGCCATACTCACCAGTCTCATCATCATGCAAATCATGGGGCTGAACGCAAATATCATGAGCCTGGGCGGCATCGCCATCGCCATCGGCGCCATGGTCGACAGTTCCATCGTCATGGTAGAAAACGCCCATAAACATTACGAGCGTGACAAAGGCAAGAAACCTCATGCCGAGATCATCATCGAGTCCGCCAAAGAAGTGGGGCCCACGCTGTTCTTCTCGCTGCTCATCATTACCGTGAGCTTCATTCCCATCTTCGTACTCGGCGAGCAGAGCGGGCGCTTGTTCAAACCCCTCGCCTATACCAAGACCTTCGCCATGGGCGCTTCGGCGTTTCTGGCGATCACGGTCGTGCCCGTCTTGATGATTTACTTCATCCGTGGTCGCATCCCAAGTGAAAAGACCAACCCCATAAGCCGCTTGCTGCAGCGGGTCTATGAACCATTCTTCTGGATGGCCATGAAAGGGCGCTATTGGACGCTGCTCATCGCAGCGATACTGATTGCAAGCACCATTCTGCCCCTGCAGGAGTACATCTTTGGTGAACAGGTTGTGGGCGAGAGGATTCCCTGGTTGAAGCTGAACCGGCAACTCGGCAGCGAGTTCATGCCCCCGCTCAATGAAGGTGATCTGCTCTACATGCCCACAACCGATCCGGGCATCAGCGTGACGAAAGCCCGCGAACTGCTCCAGCAGACCGATGCTTTGATCGCCACCTTCCCGGAAGTACACCACGTCTTCGGCAAGATCGGCCGGGCCGAGACCGCCACGGACCCCGCCCCGCTGAGCATGATCGAAACAACCATCATGCTGGAACAAGACCGCAGCAAATGGCGCAAGCGACACTTCGACCGCTGGTTCGCCTTCTTGCCGGAGTTCATCAAGCACTACTCCGGCCTGCACTACTTCTGGCCGGAAGAGCGACCGATTACGATCAAGGAACTCTCCTATGGCTACGAAGATCGGGGCGAGCAAGTACCCGGGCTGGATGACGTCGTGGCCTTTCCAGGCCTGACCAACGCCTGGACCATGCCCATCAAGACCCGCATCGACATGCTCTCGACGGGCATCAAGACGCCGGTGGGCATCAAGCTGATGG
>JADFJZ010000063.1 GCA_022565195.1 Planctomycetota bacterium
CCAGGCCGATCTCCACAAACCGAATATCGTCACCGTAGATTGTGTAGTCGATCTCGTGCGCGGACGGCGCCATGGAACTGCTCCTTGTGCGAAGAGTTACTGCTCCGGACCACGGGACGGCTTGTTAGCCACTTCCGGATGGCCCATAATACATCCTGACTGGTTGAAAGGCCATCCCCAGTTCGAGGCGGACATGCGCGGAATCTGCATCACGGCACTGATCACGTTGCTCGCCGGCGGCGGTTGTTTCGATCCCGGCGACTTCATCAATGACTTCGTGTTCGGCCCAAACGGCGATGATGATTGCGGTGCGCTCGCCGCGGAGTTGGAGGATGAGCCGGAGTCGGTGCCGAACGACCCATCCGATCTGGGACTGGCCTTCGAGTCGTTCGAGGTACAAGCGAGCACAGGGGAGCCGGTCGCCGGCTGGTTCATTCCCGCCGTTGGAGCAGCGCGCGGGACGGTGCTGATGAACAATGCCTCTCTGGGAACGCGGTCCTGCCATTTGGCGTGGACCAGTTGGCTCGCAGACGCAGGCTACAACGTCGTGATGTATGATTACGAGGGCTTCGGGGCGTCCGGCGGAGTCAAACGCATCACCAGCATCGTGCCCGATGCCGAAGCGGTCTTGGCCTGGACGCTGGAGAGCGATGATCCCTCGCGGCAATCGGTGGCGCTGATGGGCCTGTCGCTCGGTACGGGGCCGAGCCTGCGCCTCGCGGCCGAGTTCCCGGATCAGGTTTGGGCGGTTGTGCTGGACTCGCCCTACCGCGTGCCCGACGCCTTGAATGCGCCCGACCTCGGCCTAATCCTGGAGTTGTTCATCCCCGAGATTCTGCGAGCCTTTCCGACAGAAATGGACTCAGTGGCGAGCGCCGCAAACGTGTCCGCCCCGCTGCTGATTCTCAGCGGCAGCCACGATCGCGCCCTGCCCGCGGCCTCGGAAATACTACAGAACCTCGCCTCCGGCGGCGAGTTCGTTCTGTTCGAGAACAGCGGCCACGCACAAGCCGTTTTCGACGAACCCGATCGCTATCAGGGTGAAGTTCTGACGTTTCTGGATGAGTCGTCGTCGAGTGGCAAATGAAGCTCGGCCCGTCAATCATGCTCGGGGTCGAACGCTTGCTGGATCCATCCGCCGCCGAGGCAGTCTTCGCCGTCGTAGAGGACCACAGCCTGGCCGGGGGTGATGGCGGATTGGGGCTCGTCGAATACGACCTGAATACAGCCATCTTCGAGCCGTTCGGCGGTCGCGGGTGCTGCCTGGTGCTGATATCGGATCTGGCCGAGCACTCGGATCGGCCCGGCGGGCGGATCGGTCAACCAGTTGACACGATCGGCGACGAGCCCGCGCTTGAGCAAATCCTCGCGCGGGCCGACGGTCACTGTTTGGCGCGCGGGGTCCAGGGCCGTGACATAGATCGGCATGCCGAACGCGATCCCCAAGCCGCGCCGCTGGCCGATGGTGAAGTTGGCGATGCCCTCGTGCTGACCAACGACCTTGCCGTCCGGCGCGACCACGTCGCCCGGTGCAATCGTCTCCGGGTCACGTTCTCGCACGACGCGGGCGTAGTCGCGATCCGGCACGAAGCAAATCTCGACCGAGTCCGGCTTGTCGCAAACCGGCAGGTCGAAGCGGCGAGCCTCCTCGCGGACTTGCTCCTTGGTCATCTCGCCGAGCGGGAACACGATGCGATCCAGAACGTCGCGTTGGAGGCCGAACAGCACATACGACTGATCCTTGCGCCGGTCGATGCCGCGTCGCAGCACGGGACGACCCGCGCTGCGATCGATCCGAGCATAGTGCCCGGTGGCGATCCAGTCGGCGTCGATGGACTTGGCGTAGTCGACGATCTTGCCGAACTTCAGTCTGTCGTTGCAGACCACACACGGGTTCGGCGTGCGGCCGTTCTTGTACTCGCTGGTGAAGTAATCGATGATGCTGTCGAAGTCTTTCTGCATGTTGAGGGCGTAGAAGTTGATGCCGAGCTTGCCGGCCACGTAGCGGGCATCGGCGGCATCGGACGCGCTACAGCAGCCCTGATGCCGGTCGTTCGTATCCGGCGGGCGATCATGCTCGACGCCGGTGCGCATGAAGAAGCCCACGACCTCATGCCCCTGCTCGTGCAGCAGGCAGGCCGCGACGCTCGAATCGACGCCGCCGCTCATTGCAACAACGATCTTGCTTTTGCGAATCATAATCAAGAGCAATCAGCTGTCAGCACTCAGCTTTCAGCTATCAGCTGTCAGCACTCAGCCGTCAGCCGGTTTCCGCGTCTGTGTATTCTTCTACCGCTACGCGAGCGTTTGGGTCCAGAGATCATGCGATATTGTAGCGAAGATAGCGACACCCGAACAGCCAACCACCAAAAGCTGAAAGCTGATGGCTCCTCAGTGTGTTCGCCAGAAGCGTGGGACGAAAATGACGAGGATGGCGAAGACTTCCAGTCGCCCGACGGCCATCAGGACGCACATGACCAGTTTGCCGGCGTCGGAGAACCAAGCGTAGTTCTCGACCGCGCCGACGCGGGCCAAGCCCGGGCCGATGTTGTTCAGCGTCGCCACGGCAGCCGTCATGGCCGTAATGCTGTCGATCTCGGAAGAGCTCTCGGTTCCCATCAGCAGCAGAGTGCCGATCACGAACAGGAAGATGATGCCCAGGATGTAGGCCAGAATGCCCAGACGCTGTTGATCGTCGACCATCGCGGAGCCAACGCGCACCGGCCGAACCACGTTTGGGCGAAATGCGCGTTCCAGTTCCGCGAGCATGACCTTCACGGCCACGACGATGCGGATGACCTTGATGCCGCCACCCGTCGATCCTCCGCAACCGCCGATGAACATCAGCACGATCAAGATGGCTTTGGCGAAGAAGCTCCACTGGTCGAAGTTGGCCGTGCAAAACCCGGTCGTGGTCTGTATCGACACAACTTGAAAGACCGCATCGCGCACCGCCCCCAAGCCGGTATGCTCTGTGGACGCGCCCGTGGTATCGTCGTACCACGTGCCGTGGATATTCCACGCCACGAACACGGCGGCGACAAGCAGGATCAGCAGGTAGGCCCGCAGCTCGGTGTTGCGCAGCGCCGTCTTCCACTTGCCGCTGATGATTTGGTGGTAAATACCGAAGTTCACGCCGGCCAGCAACATGAACAGAATGAGGACCCACTGCACGCCCGGTCCGAATCCGCCCGCGCTGGCATTCGTCGTGCTGAACCCGCCCGTGGCCAGCGTCGCGAAGGTGTGGGTGATGACCTCGAACCAAGTCAGCGTGTGGTCGACCACCCTCAGCAACACGATCTCGAGCGCCGTGAGCCCGAGATAGATGAACCACAACAGGCGCGCGGTCTCTTGAATCCGCGGCGTGACACCCTCCGTGGAAGGCCCGGTCGCTTCCACCTTGAACAGCCGCTTGCCGCCCACGCCGAGCAACGGCAGCACCGCCACGAACAGCACCACGATCCCCAAGCCGCCCAGCCAGTGGGTGAACGCCCGCCAAAAGATCAGAGCTCGCGGGATCGTGGGAATGTCAGCCAGCACAGTGGCACCGGTGGTGGTCAGGCCGCTCATGGCCTCGAAGTAGCAGTTGACGAAGCTCCCGAATGCCGCATCCTGCCCGTCGCCAATCGTATGGAACTCCGCCCACAGGCGAAACGGCAGCGCGGCCAGGCCCGCGCCCACGAACCAGCTCAACGCCACCAGCAGCAGTGCTTCGCGCCGGCCCAGATGCCCACCACCGCCGCGGCCCACCGCGATCAAAGCCACCCCACCAGCGACGCCGATGCCCATGCTCCAGAGAAACGCGCGAACAGCCTCAGCCGTGCCCGCAAGGTCCGAATGGCCGGATCGAGCGTCGTAGATCGCCCAAGCCGTGGCGAAGACCATGGCCAAGCTGAGAACGAGAAGCAGCAGGCCGAGTTGACGAATGACGAATCGGAAATGCACCGCGGACTATTTCCCTATGAACAGGTCGCGCAACGGTCGTTCGATCTTCCTCGGCCCAATGACGATCAGACCGTCGCCACTCTGAATGGTATCGTCCGCTCCAGGCACGCGTACGTCATCCTGACGCTGAACGGCCGCCACGAAGGCGCCCTTCGGCAGTTTGATGTCTTTGAGTTGCTTGCCGACGGCGCTGCCGTTGCGCGCGTGCGTCAGTTCGTAGACGTCGGCCACCCCCTCTGCAATCGTCGCCAAGCGCTTGACCGGCGATTCGTCGATCAGACGCAGCACTTCCTTCGCCGCCACGACTCGCGGACTGAATGGGTGGTCGATTCCCACATGCTCCAGCAGGATCAAGTACTTTGGCTGCGTGATGACGGCCACGGTCAACTGTGCGCCCAACTCCCGAGCCTGCAGGGCGCCCAGAATGTTGTGCTCGTCGTTGTTGCTGACCGCCACGAACGCGTTGCAGTTCTCCAGATGTTCCTCTTGAAACACCACGGGATCCGTCGGATCGGCCTGCAAGACGGTCACATGCTCCAGCTTCTCGGACAACTCTTGAGCCCGCTCCCGATCGGTTTCGAAAAGCCGCACGGAAAACGCCTGTCCCTGCAGAGCGCGAGCCAACCACACCGCCATCGATGTCCCCCCCATGATGACAACGTTGCTGGTCGCCCGTTTGCGCTGGTGCAGGACCTTGCGAACCGTCTCGAAATGCCGGGTCTCGCCGATGACTGTAACAACGTCCCCCACTTTGAGCGCGGAATTCGCGTGCGGAATGAATGCCTCATCGCCGCGCTCGATCGTGGCCAGACGCACGCCCGCGGGCAGCTCCAACTGGCTCAACGGCACGCCGGCCGTCGGCGACTGAGGTTGCACGACGTATTGCTGCATCTCGATCTTCTCGCCGGCGAAGCGCTCGATCGCCCGGGCTCCCGGATTGCTCAACGTGCGGGCGATGACCTGTGCGGTCAGATGCTCCGGGCAAATCAAGTGATCGAGATCGAGATACTTGGCGTAGTCCAGCGAGGCCCGATCGATGTAGGCCTTGTGGTGAATCCGGACGATGGCGCGCCGCGCCCCCATGCGCTTGGCGATGGTGCCGGTCAGCAGGTTGATTTCGTCCTGATTGGTGGCCGCAACCAGCAGGTCGCACTTCTCCACGCCCGCGTCGCGCAGAACCGCCGCATCCGCAGACGAGCCCGTGATCGAGCGAACGTCGATCAACTCCTCGAACTTGCGCAACGGTTCCGCCCGGATGTCCACCATAGTGACGCCGTGCCCCTGCCCGCTGAGCACCTCAGCCAAATGGCGCCCTACGTCGCCTGCTCCACAAACGATGACTTTCATGAGTCTCTACAATCTTCGCCGGGACACCATATTTCCGAATCAACCGCTTTGATCTGTCATGGTCCGGCTGATAGATTATGAACCTTTGGGATGATACGCAATGAGCAAGGGCGAACTGGAACTCATTCGCTGGCTCGAACGCTCAGTTGTCACAGGCGGCGCGTCGCAGTCGGGCAGCCCGCACACGCGTGTGCCGATTCCCGTGGGCGACGACATGGGCTGCCTCACGCTGCCCGGCGGACAATCGATCCTGCTCGGTTCGGACATGCTCGTGGACGGCACGCACTTTGACTGCGGAACTCACAGCCTTGCCGACATCGCCCATAAGGCCGTCTGCTGTTGCCTGAGCGATGCTGCCGCCATGGCGGTCCAGCCACTGGCCGCACTGGTCTCCCTGGCGATTCCGCGGGGAATGGTTTATGAGACAGGCCGGGCGCTGCTGGAAGCAATGATTACAGTCGCTGGGAGGTTTGATTGCACGATCATCGGGGGCGACACAACCAGTTGGGAAGGACGGCTCGCCATTGACGTAGCGCTCCTCGCTGTGCCCTGGCCGGATTGTCCGCCGGTCACTCGACGCGGCGCACGCCCCGGCGATCGACTGTTCGTCACCGGGCAACTCGGAGGCAGTCGGCTTGGGCGACATTTGACCTTTGTCCCTCGGATCCCGGAGGCCCGATCACTCGCCGAAGCACTCGGGCCTGACTTGCACGCCATGATCGATATCAGTGACGGTCTGGCGTTGGACCTGCATCGACTCTGCCAGGCGTCCGGCTGCGGCGCCACGATCCGCGAGGATTCGCTGCAAGCTGTCATCAGCCCGGACGCCCACAAAGCGGCCCAGCAGGATGGCCGATCGGCCTTGGAGCACGCGCTCAGCGATGGCGAGGACTTTGAATTGCTCTTTGCCGTCGCGAAGGATGCCGTGCCGAAGCTGGCGGCGCTGAATGTGGATCAACACGAGATCGGCGAAATCGTCCCGGAAACTGTCCAAATCCAATCAACCGACGGCACTTTGAGTCCGTTGCCGGCTGAGGGCTATGAACATTGAGCGACACGCACAAGATCACGAGCACCAGCGTGGATGACACACTTGCGATTGGCAGCCGTCTCGGCGCCGCGGCGCAGCCTAACGACGTAATTGCCCTCACCGGCCCGCTGGGCGCCGGCAAGACACACTTCGCCAAGGGCATCGCTGCTGGGCTGCAAGTGGACGACCCGCGTGTGGTCAACAGTCCGACCTTCGTCCTGGTCAACGAATACGCGGGTCGGCTGCACATGTATCATGTTGACGCTTACCGCTTGGCAGGCCCCGCCGAGTTGGCGGCGCTGGGTTTTGAGGACATGTGCGACGCCGGCGGACTCGTCGTTGTGGAATGGGCGGACAAGATCCAGGACCTGCTGCCGGCGGATTCGCTGTCCATTGAATTGGCGGTCACCGGGGAGAATTCTCGTCAGTTGCGGTTGACGCCCGGCGGCCCGCACTCTAAACAACTGCTCACAGAACTCATGAGGATCCGCAATGACACGACATAACGGCCGCGCTCCGCGCAAACTCAGGCCCATCAAGATCACGCGCCACTACACCAAGAATCCGGCCGGTTCCGTCTTGATTCAGACCGGCGAGACGCGCGTGCTGTGTACAGCCTGCTTTGAAGAGGGTGTTCCCAAATGGCGCGAAAAAAGCGGCCTCGGTTGGGTCACGGCCGAGTACGACATGTTGCCCGGGGCGACCTCGACCCGCAAGCGCCGCAACCGCGAACGCATCGACGGCCGGACGCAGGAAATCCAGCGGCTGATCGGCCGGTGCCTGCGTAGCGTTATTGACATGTCACTCCTCGGGAAGAACACGATCATGATCGACTGCGATGTGCTGCAAGCGGATGGCGGGACCCGCACGGCGAGCATCACGGGCGGATTCGTCGCGCTGTACGACGCGGTCCGGTTCGGAATCAAGAAGAAACTCATCGCGAAGAACGCAATCTTCGACCATGTTGCGGCGGT
>JADFJZ010000064.1 GCA_022565195.1 Planctomycetota bacterium
GACGAACTCGGTGACCCACTCACCCACATGATTCGCAATTCGGTCGACCACGGCATCGAGACACCGGACGAGCGCGCCAAAGCGGGAAAGGACCCGACCGGAACGGTCAAGATCGAAGCCTATCACCAGGGCAACAGCATCTGCATTCGTCTGTCTGACGACGGCAAAGGTGTTGATGTAGAAGCGATACGCAAGAAGGTCATAGATAAACAACTCGTCAGCGAGACACAAGCCCATCAGCTGACGGACAAGGAACTCGTGCAGTATATTTTCCATCCGGGCATGTCCACGGCCAAGATCGTCAGCGACGTCTCGGGACGCGGAATGGGCATGGATATCGTGAATTCCAAAATCGCCAGTCTCAACGGTACGGTCGAAGTGGACAGTGTCCCAGGCCAGGGAACCACGGTGACCATCAAGCTGCCGCTGACGCTGGCCATCATCACGTCGCTCCTAACACGAATCGGCGGTGAAGTGTATGCCATCCCGCTGGAGGCGGTGGCGGAAATCATCACGGTCAAGCAAGCGCACACCAATTCAGTGCAGGGCAACAAGGTAGTCACAGTTCGTGGACGCGTCATCCCCATCTTCATGTTGGAACAACTCTTGGACATGGAAGCCATCAATGTGAAGACGCGTACTCAGGACAACGAAGAGTGGACGCTGGTCATCCTCGGTACGGGTGCGAGTCGGATGGGTTTGGTGGTCGATGAACTGCTCGGGCAGGAAAATATCGTCATCAAGTCACTGGCTGAGAACTACGAGAACATCTCCGGTTTTGTGGGTGCGACGATCATGGGCGACGGTCGCGTGGCGCTCATTCTCGATCCGATTTACCTCGAGGATGATAGCAAACGAAACTCGGACAGTTCTGAAATGCAAAAGAAAGAGGTGCCGGCGTGACCTCACATATGGCAATCGATCCGGCGAAGCAGGGCTTCATGGATACAATCGCGCTGAACGGCGCGGAGAACGCCTCGCAGGCCTTGAGCAGGTGGTTTGGTCGATCGGTTCAGATTACCACGGGAGGCTTCAAGGTAGTGCCGTTGGAGGACCTCGCCGAACTCATGTGTGGCCCCGAAGAGGTCATCGTCGCCGTGCACACGTTGATCGCCGGCTCATTGGGTGGCCATGTGCTGCTCGCATTTCCGGAGGAGGTCGCATACGGCATTGCGGACATACTCATGCAGCAGCCGGTCGGCACGACTGCGACGCTCGGAGAGATGGAGCAATCTGCGATTGAGGAAACCGGAAACATCGTCAGCAGCGCATTCGTGAACAGCCTGGCGAATTCACTCGGCGTCCGGGCCATGCCGACCGCACCCACATTGCTTCAGGATATGGCCGGGGCCCTGATTGAGCCCCTGGTGCTGGAGCAGGCCGCGACGAGCAATCAGGCGCTGATGATTTCTGCTTCTTTCAAGATCAACGACACGGAACTCGATTGGTGGTTGTTTGTTCTTCCTGATCCCAAGACGCTCAAAGTCATGGAGGCGTTGCTGACATGACGCGAGGGGCACAAGTATGTCAATCGGCCGGCACGGCGGCAACTGCCGGTGCGACGCGGGACGGCGAGCCCAGGATCCACATGGTTGGTATCGGGGTGCTCAAGATTGTAGCGGCGCCGGAGAAGCTGCGCACGGTTCTTGGATCGTGCGTTGGGATCGCCCTCTTCGACCTGCATCTACGTATTGCCGGCCTGGCACACAGCATTCTGCCGCAGGGCTCCGAAGAAATCGAGGAGCTTGGCAAGTTTGCGGACCAGGCTGTCGACAATTTAGTCGTTCGGCTGACGGCGCTGGGCGCGTCCAGAACCCGTTTGAGAGCCAAACTGGTAGGCGGGGCTGCGATGTTTGAAACAGCGAACAACGGCGCCCAACTTGGCGAGCGCAACGTCGAAGCTGCCCGAAGACGGTTCCAAGCTCATGATATCCCGATCATCGCCGAAGCCGTCGGAGGCACGAAGGGACGAAAGGTTCTCGTGGACCCAGACACAGGCAACGTAGAAGTTGCGATCATCGGGTCCGAGCCGGAGATCATCTAGAAACGGAATCAGATTCTGGTCTGAAAGGTACAAAATGGCTGCAACCATTCTGATCGTAGACGATGCGACATTTATGAGAGTAATGCTCAAGCGGATTCTCGAGGGCGCAGGCTTTGAGATTGTCGGCGAGGCTGTCAATGGCAGGGAAGCGGTCCAATTATATGAAGAACTGAATCCAGACCTCGTGACTCTGGATATGGTCATGCCCGAAATGGGGGGTATGGAGGCGTTGCAGGCGATTCGCAGTCGTGACCACAAAGCGAAGGTCGTGATCGTGTCCGCCGTCGACCAGAGAGAGAACCTGCTGGAGGCGATCCGTTCCGGGGCGACCGAGTATATCGTCAAGCCGTTCGACGAATCGCGAGTGATGAAAGCTGTACGGCGAGCGCTGGGGCAGAACCCTGCGGCTGCGTGAGCGCAAATGGCGGATACCGTGAACAAGATCAAGTGTATTGTAGTCGACGACGCCGCGCTGATGCGGGCCATGATCAAGCAACTCCTCGCATCGGACCCGCAGATCGAGGTCATCGATACGGCAGGGAGTGCCCCGGTGGCCCTGAAGAAGATCAGAGAGCAATGTCCCGATGTCGTGACCATGGATATCGAGATGCCGGGCATGGATGGCATCGCCCTCCTTCGTGAAGTGATGAGCGACTGCCCCGTGCCGGTGGTCATGGTGTCGAGTCATACGCAGGCGGGAGCCCAGAAAACGCTCGAGGCGATGGAAGCGGGCGCTGTGGACTACGTATCCAAGCCCACCGGCGGCAAAGGGGCGAACCTCCACGAGATCGCTGCCGTCTTGATCGCCAAAGTCAAACAGGCTGCCGACACCAACATGGCAGCTCTTTGGCGCGTCGCCGCCAGCACGGACGAGTCCTCTGGGCTACCGAAGCGACGAGTATCGACCGGCGAGTTTCTCTTTGACCCGCAGCACGTGATCGCGATCGGGATCAGTTGCGGCGGGCCCGCATCTCTGGCTGATATCTTTCCAGATCTTCCAGAACACATGCCGGCCGTGTTGATCACGCAACACATGCCGGCCGGATTCACCAAGAGTTTCGCCGAGCGTCTCAATCGGATGACCGATTTGAACGTCAAAGAGGCGGAGCGCGGTGATGAGGTGCGGCCTGACCAGGTGTTCATCGCTCCGGGCGACTGGCACATGACCGTGCGTCGGCGAGCCAAGAAACTCGTCGTTGACCTGGACCAGGGGCCGACGGTGCGCGGCCACCGTCCCTCGGTGGACCGGCTCTTTCGCTCGGTGGCAGAGGTCTGTGGAAGCAATTGCACAGGAATAATAATGACGGGGATGGGCAATGACGGCGCCGAGGCCATCGGCGAGATACAGCGGGCAGGCGGCTCTGCGATCGCGCAGGATGCCGATTCCTCCATCGTATACGGAATGCCAAAGGCTGCGGTAAAACTGGGGAATGTTGACCGATCAGTCGCCCTCCAGGACATCTTTCCAAAGGTAGTCCAAGCGCTGCATGCGTCCAGGCATGGCGCCGCACAACTCACAGGATCATAGAAACGAATGGCCAAGTCCGACATTCTAACGGACTGCGCGACTTTAGCTCGTGAGTCGAGCGCTGATTGCATGCCGGTACTGGTATCGTTTGAACGTGTAAAAAAGAAGAACCTGCCGACGGCGAGATCGGCTGCCCAAGTGCGCGGTTGCCTTCGGCGTGCCCAGCGCGAGGCGAAGGCCCTGAGCAAACGAGCCTCGAGCAACGCCGCAAGGCGTGGCGCAAAGGCGTCTCTGATGGTGCAAGGTTGGTAAAGATGCGGTTCGGGGAGGAAGTTCCGTCTTGTGGGATGATTTGGGGGCAATCATCCCCCAGCAATCGAAAAATCGCAGAAATTCCTGAACGACAACGCTTCTGGATGGCCTCGTTCAAATATCGGAGAGAGAGGGATTCGAACCCCCGGTACGGTTACCCGCACACACGCTTTCCAAGCGTGCTCCTTAAGCCACTCGGACATCTCTCCAGCAGCAGCCAGCCTTCAGCCGTCAGCGATCAGCCGGGGAGTACGCGAATACTTAGGATTCAGCGCCTTACTGCTAACTGCTTACGGCTAACGACTCGTTGCGACAGTGTATGAAGCCTTCGTGGCCTCTGCAAGTTCAGGCTCTCTCAGCATCCACATCCACCACGACCAGGCCGTTCTTGATGACCTTTTGCACGGGATAGTGCCCGACTTCGTACAGGAAGCGGTCGAAATTCGGCACGCCCAGCACCACGAGATCAGCCTCCATACCCACGGCGATGGCGCCGAGGCGTTGGTGGCGGTTGATGGCGGCTGCGGCGTTGGCGGTGGCTGCGACGAGCGCTTCGGTCGGCGTCATGCGCATTTGCGTGCAGGCAATGCTCATCACCAGTGGCAGCGAGCCCACCATGCTCGAGCCGGGATTGTAGTCCGTCGCCAACGCCACCGGCAGGCCAGAGTCGATCAGCTTGCGGGCCGGCGCCTGCGCGACGCCGAGAAAGAAGCTGCACCCCGGCAGCAGCACCGCGATGGTGCCGGCCTGCTTCAGCGCCGCCATGCCCGCTTCGTCGATGCACTCCAAGTGGTCCGCCGAGATCGCCCCGACCTCGCCGGCCAACTTGCTGGCGCCCATCTGCGTGATTTGATCCGCGTGAACCTTGGGGAGCAGGCCCCGAGCCTTGGCGGTTTCGAGCACGCGGCGGGAATCCTCTACGCTAAAGGCCGAGCGCTCGCAGAACACGTCGCAAAACTCCGCCAGGCCCACGCTCGCGATTCTCGTGAGCACGCCGTCATTCAGAATGCTGTCCAGATAGCCGCTGGGGTTGCCTTCGTACTCCGGCGGAACGGTGTGGGCGGCGAGATAGGTGCCCACTACGTCCATCGGCAAGTGGGCGTCGAGTTCCGCCACGGCTTCGAGCATCTTGAGCTCGTCTTCGACCCGCAGGCCGTAGCCGCTCTTGATTTCGACCGTGGTCACGCCCTGCTCCAACATGCGCATCAGCCGCGGCTGGGCCAGGGCGATCAATTCTTCTTTCGAGGCGTCGCGGACGTGCCGCATGGTGCTGCGAATCCCGCCGCCCGCCTCGGCGATCTCGACATAACTCCGGCCCTCGCTGCGCTGCACAAATTCATGCTCGCGCGTGCCGGCGAAGACCGTGTGCGTATGACAATCGATCAGCCCCGGAATCACGCATCCGCCCTGCGCGTCAATCACATCCGCATCCGCGCGGGCTGAAGCCCGCGGCTCCGTGGTTTGCGCTTCGGGAAGATCGGATTCGCGTCCGAACCACGCGATGCGATCACCCTCGATCACGACGGCAGCGTCGTCGATGACCTCCACCCGCCCCATCGTCGGACCGAGCACCGGGCCCTGTGGCACGACCACGAGTTGACCGATGTTTTCAATAATGGTAGTCAAATTGTCAACCTGCGTGCCACCGGCCGGCGAGGATGCCTTCGACGGAAATGTCCTCGTCGAGTTCATCCCAGCGCAGGGCCTTTCCGCGTGCTTCGATCTTGACCTTCGCCAAGTCGTCAGCAGAGGCGCCCTTGAGCCGGGAAAACTTCTCCACGGGGAAGCCGATCTCTCGCCCATCTTCCAGTTCGATCCACACTTTGCCGTTGGTCACCCAAGCGCGTCGTGCTTTTGGTGATGTCGCTCGTGCGGAAGAGTTCATGTTGTTTTCCGTAGCGGCCTGCATCTCGCAGGCCATCGGCCTATAGAGAATCTACCATCAACATTCTATCACACGGCCGACGGGACGTCGGCTGCTACATCGTCCTCCCCGGTATCTTCACGCCGCGCTCGTTGGCGATTTGTTCGGCTTTTTCGTATCCGGCGTCGACGTGGCGGAAGATGCCGGTGGCGGGGTCGGCGGTGAGGACGCGTTCGAGGCGGCGCTCGGCGGCGTCGGTGCCGTCGGCGACGATGACCTGCCCGGCGTGGATGGCCAAACCAATGCCCACGCCGCCGCCGTGATGCACCGAAACCCAGCTCGCACCGCAGGCAGTGTTGAGCAGCGCATTCAAGATCGGCCAATCGGCAATGGCGTCCGAGCCGTCCTTCATTCCCTCGGTCTCGCGGTTCGGCGAAGCGACGCTGCCGCAATCGAGATGATCCCTGCCAATCACAATCGGCGCACTGACCTTGCCCGTGCGGACCAAATCGTTAAAGACCTTCCCCATTTTGGCCCGCTCGCCATATCCCAGCCAACAGATCCGCGCCGGCAAACCCTGAAACGCAATCCGCTCGCCGGCCAAACGAATCCAGCGGCAGAGGTGCTCATTCTCGGGGAAGGTCTCCAAAATGGCTTGATCGGTCGCGGCGATGTCGTTTGGATCGCCGGACAGCGCCACCCACCGGAAAGGCCCCTGCCCCTCGCAAAACAGCGGGCGAATGTACTCCGGCACGAAGCCCGGCACGTCGAACGCATTCTTCACGCCCGCCTCGACGGCCATCCCACGGAGATTGTTGCCGTAATCAAACGTGATCGCCCCGCGCTTCTGCAAATCGAGCATGGCCTGCATGTGCTCGCCCATGGCCCGCATCGATTCGGCAATGTACTTTTTCGGATCGGACGCCCGCAATGCCACCGCGTCGTCATAACTCATGCCGTTCGGCACATACCCATTGAGCGCATCGTGCGCCGAAGTTTGGTCCGTAACAACATCCGGCGTGATGTTGCGCCTGACTAGTTCGGGCAGCACGTCCGCAGCATTGCCGATCAGCCCGACCGACAGCGCCCGGCCATTGGATTTGGCATCGTTCAGCCAGCCGAGCGCTTCATCGAGATCGCCGGTCAGCTTGTCGCCGCACTCCTGCTCGACCGCTTCGGGATGTTCAGCCTGCTCGAACGTGGATTGACGACCGGCCGTGTCGGCGGGGTCGTACTGGTCTTTGCCGGGGCTCTGATGGTACGTCTTTTGTGAGGCGTTGCTTCCTTGCGCACGGACCTGTTCGATTATCATCTGCCGGAGGAGCTGATCGCACTCCGCCCGGCGGTCCCGCGCGACGCCGCGCGGCTGCTTGTCGTCGATTCTGGGGCGGAACCTCCGATCGCCGACAGGATGATCGCCGATCTTCCGGACCTGCTCTCTCGGGGCGATGCGCTCGTCTTCAACGACACCCAGGTCATCCCCGCCTCACTCAAAGGGTTTCGCGAGCGTGACGGGGTGCCGGCCGGTATTTCCGTCACCCTGACCGATCGCCTCGACGCCAATCGCTGGCATGCGCTGGCGCGCCCCGCCAAGCGGTTGCG
>JADFJZ010000065.1 GCA_022565195.1 Planctomycetota bacterium
GCTGGGGCGCTTGGCTCACTGAAGTAGACAAGACCGCCCAGGACGAAGCCCTGAAAGGGTGAAACAACAATCGCCCTGAAGGGGCTGGAACAGGTCAGCCCAGGGCAGAGCGCAGCGCCGCCCTGGGTAGACGTGGCCACCCCGCAACGAAGCCCTGAAAGGGCGAAACAACACTCACTGCGCACGGGGTGGGAACATGTCCGTTGTGTCGCCCTTTCAGGGCTTGGTTCTTGTGATCTTGTTTACCCAGGGCGACGCGGCGCGGCTGACGCCGCTTCGCTCTGCCCTGGATTGGTATGTTGAAGCCCCTTCAGGGCAAGCATGTAGTGGTCGGCCTCCGTGCCGACCTTCGTGCCGACTTTGAAGGCCGGCCGGCAGGGCCGCCGGTCGCCACAGAACTCCTCTCGCTGATCGGTGAACGTTCACAATTCCATCGAGCGCCGGGCAAGTTATACAAGTGGGCGCGTCCTGCGAGGACTTGGTGCGCGCAGAGGAAAATGCGTGAATCGTGAAGAGTGAAGCGTGAAGCGGAGGGCGGTGGAAATGTCGAATCGGCCAAGATTCACAGTCCAAATATGGAAGGGTCGAGGGGTCGAGGATCCAAGGGTTAAGGAAGGGAAAAACTGCTGCAAAGCTAATTGGCCGAACAAAGCCATTTTGCACTTAACGCGAAGGCCGGGATGCGGATGGCGTGGATTCAGAGCAGGGTCTGTTGGGGCTGGGCGCAGGCTGTCTGGGTTTCGAGCTGCAACAAGCGTTTGCGGGTTTGGGCGCCGCCGGGGGCGGAGAAGCCGCTGGGGCGGCCGGCGGCGGCGATGACGCGGTGGCATGGAATGATCAGCGGGATCAGATTGCCGGCCATCACACTGCCGACGGCGCGGGCGGCGCCGGGGTGGCCGGCGAGTTCGGCCAGTTGGCCGTAGGTCAGCGTTTCGCCGTAGGGAATCGTGGCGCAGGCCCGCAGGACAGTCTGATGAAACAGAGTGCGGTCTCTCAAGTCGAGCCTGATCCGGAAGTCGGTGGGCCGGCCGTCGAAGTAGCGCTGGATCTGCCGCTGCAATTGGGGCAGCAGGTTGGGGACGTAGTCGGCCCCTGGCCACTGTCGGCGGGCGACGGCGCGTGCGCCGGCGTCAGCGCCCGCGTCAGCGGTCGGCCGCAATGGCAGCAGCAGGCGGTGCAGGCCACCACAGGTGGCGTCGATGGCGCCGCCGGTGGCGGTGCCACTGGTGGCGAAGAGCACCGGGCCCCAGGCGGTGTCGGCAATCGCATAACGCATAGGCCCTTATCTACGGCGGTTGTGGTTCTTTGTAAAGCGCTTGTTCTTGCGGCGGGCCTGGATCCGCAGGAACGTGCTCACCACGCGCGACAGGCCTTGCAGCGTGGCCCGACCCTGGGCGGTCATCTCCAGGCCCACGAACTGGAAGCCCAGCGAGAGCTTGCCCCGGCCGAGGTCGTCCGCGTGCCGGAACATGGCGTCGAGCCGCAGCGGTTCGGATCGCGGGTCCGGCTGAAACTGAATGCCGACGGTGTCGCCGGCGCGCAACTGCGGATCGCGGGCCGCGTCGATCTCGATGCGGCACCCGCCGCCGGAGATGTCCTGCAGCAGGCCGATGTGGTGCGGCACGTGCTGGAGGTCGGCCGCGTCACGATCGTCGATGCCGCCGTCCCACATGCAGACCTCGATGCGCCGGCCGGGCGGGACGTCGGCGCGGTAGTACACGCGGCGCTGGATCTCCTGGAGCTTGTCCGGCCAGGGCACCTGCACGGCGGGCACGGATTGGCCGTCGGGCAGCGAGAACGTCGTCAGGCGGTCGATCTCGACCGCGCACAGACACTTCTTATGCCCGCGGCGAAAGGCCAGGCCGATCTTCTCGTTCGGAGCGAGCTCCGGAGGCACTTGCCCGGGCGCCGGCTGGGGGTGCTCGATGATGAGAAAGCCGCCGGCCGAGTCGGCCTGCAGAAGGCGGGACTTGTATGTCGTCCACCCGCTGTCGAGGCGATGAGACAACACGACCTGCACTTGGCGGTCGGCGGCATCGGTCAGTATTTCGTCGCGTCGTTGATCCTGTACTTCCAGGAGCTGAGTCATGAGGTTTCTCCCAATGCGGCGCCGGAGTGTTGGCGATTGCTCAAGAACTCGCGCAGGCATTTGAGTTCGTCCAGATCAATCGTGGCATGTTTGAATTGCATGCCGAGAATGACGGCGTCGGCCGACGACGATGGCAGGGTGCGGCAGATGGTCCCTTCGAACTTGTAGCAATGGTCCTGTTCCGGCACTTCAAAGCAGGCGCACCAGGTTTGGCCGAGTTCGATCGCACCGACGTCGGCCTTGAGCACCTGGAAGGCCATGCCGTCTTCGCTGAGGTTGTAGAGCCGGCCGGAGATCGTATCGAGGCGCTCGCCGTCCCGATGGCTGAGCTGTACGATCGAGGAGCGGGCCAGCGGCAATCGATTCGAGCGGCGGCGCTGCTGCACGAGAATGGTCTCGGGCCAGGCCACGGAGAGGTTCAGATGCTCGTCTTCCTGCCGAACGCTGACAATGTTGCTGTCGAAGAAGTACTGCCCGTCATCCAGGTCCAGTTCAATCTGGCAATAGATGTTGAGAAAGCTGCGGAAGTCGGCGGAGGCCGGAGGCTGAGCTTGCAGCGTGATGCTGTCGTCATCGCTGTCGACGATCCGGCAGGCGATGGGGTTGGGTGTGGTCCAGGGTTTGGGCAGCAGGCGGGCCTCCAGTTGGGCCCGGCAGGCGTATTCCAGGACGCGCCTCGACTGACTCGGTTTGAGTTCAATAGCGTAGTTCATTTGCTCGTCTACTCCTTTGGCGCTGCGGGCGCCCCGAAACATCTTCCCAGGCGGTCAGTGTGCTTTGAGCTGCTTGGAGACAAATTGAGATATCTGCCTCACTGCGTGCCGCATCTGAGCAGCGTCGGCCACCGGGAGAAACTTCAAACCCAGCACGTAGCCGCTGCCGCGGAGATTGCGCAGGTGCCGCAGTTCCGTTTGAAACTCGAAAGTCCGCTTAATGCCCGGCAGCTTGAACTCGATTCGGTATCGGTTGCCCCTGGCCAGGTCGTGTCCGTTGAGGTCCACCGCGATGACCGCCAGGCCGCCCGCGGAAATGTTCATCACCCGCGCCCGAAACGCGTCCTCCGCAGGTGCATCCAGGGTCTTGAGCGTGCCGATCACTTCCGCACAACTGCCCAGCGAAGAGCGGAAGTCATTGCGTCGCTCGTCGCGATAGACGTGGTCCGGCACTTCGAGGGCAAAGCCCGGAAGCGAGTGCCCGTCGCCGAGCGGCACGTTACATTCCTCGATAATCCGCGAACGGAAGGAGAAGCGCTCGCCTCCCGTGAGAAAGTGAATCGTGGCCAGCGTGCCGGGCGCGATCTCCAGAGGAATGCCATTGTAGTTCGGGCGATCGATGTACAGGGCGTCATCCCCCCAGGTGATGAGGCGCGTGCGCCCCAACTGCAACTCGCCCTCTTGCGGTTCGAGTTCGATCTCGGCGACGGACCGCCGCTGGCAGGCCTCCTGCAATGGCATCAGCAGGCTGTGGTTCTCAGAAGTTGTGGGGTTCATCATCCTGTCTCCGGGTTGACCCACCCGGCACCGACTCTCTCGCGTTCTCTCTCTGACGGCCCGCCGAACGCACAATGGCACCGGCGAACCGATCCTCAGTCGATGGTCAAAAGTGAACTAGAGCGACAGGGAAGTCTACGATTCGGAAGGTGTGGCGAGCGCTTGAAGCCGGGCAATCTTGTCGCTACTCGGACGATGAGCGCCGGTTATGGGAACGATGAAGCCCGGCAGCGACCACACGAACTGCAGCAGACGCATGGCCACGCCCAGAAACAGGATCTGCGAGTACTGGCCATACGCGCCCAGGAAGAAGATCTGCAACGCGCCGTCCATGGTGCCGGCGCCCTGCGGCGTGATGGGGATGGCGGCGATGAGCAGCGCCAAGGCAATGTAGACGTAATAGCCGGCGAGGAGATCGATGCTGAACTCCATGCCCAAACCAATGCCGGCGACGGTCATGCTGGTGATGGCGATGCCCTGCAGCAGCAGCGTCATGCACAGCGCCACGAGCAGGAGCTTCTTGTGGTGTCTCATGCGAACCGTGGCAGCGTCAATACGCTTGAGATGGTCCGAAAACGGCAGCCTGGCGATCAGGCGATCGAGTCCGATTCGGGCCCGCACCCGGCGCGAGAAGACCACGATGATGCCTACGATCATTGCGGCGCTGATGCCGCCAATGACCGGCCACCATTCGCGGATGTGGGGGTCGTCGAACTTCACGCACATGGCGACGGCGGCGATGATCATCAGACCGATCAGCCCCACCGCGCGATCGAGGAACACGGTCGTGACTGCTTCAGTCTTGCGGTCCGTGTGGCAGGAGACGTAATAGGCTTTGAAGATGTCTCCGCCGGTGCTGCCGATGGCGACGAAGTTCAGGAAATTGCCGGCGTACGACAGCTTGATTCCTTCCCAGTAGCTGAGGTCGATTTCCTGGGCGCGGACCATCAAAGTGAAGCGAGCGGACTGAATCAGGGCCACGGGCGCAAAGAGGAGCAGCGCCAGCAGGAGCATCATCCGATCGCTGCTTCTCAGGACCGTCCACAAACCGATTTGAAAATCGGGGCTGCCGTCCTTCTTCTTGTGGAGATCGCCCAACCGGATTTCGTCAGGCGAATGATCGATCTTCACGACTACGTCGAGCAGAGTGTTCGGATCGTTGAGCCGCTCGTCTTCCTGCACATCCTCCCAGTTCATGATCTCTACAATCGCTACAGGCGTGTTGTCTTCGTCCGCAAGCGTGGCGATATCGCTCAGGCTGACGTTGTGCAGCACGAGGTACAACGCCCCAACACAAATGAGCGTTCGCACGGTAACGGAGATTGTCTTCTTGAGCTTGCTGTTCATTGGAAAGTAGCGAGTCACGAGTAGCGAGTAACGAGTACGCTTCACGCTTCACGCTTCACTCATCGGCCTTCTTGACCCAGATCCGCCAAGAGTGGTCCAGGACATTCAGATTCATGCCCGTATAGTGCTTTTTGAGGGCCTTTTCCGTGTCCATACCGGCCTTGAGGTCGTTGATCATGGCGACGAAGGCGTCACCGTCGCGTTGGATCAAATATTGGACCAAGCTTTGACAAATCGGATAGAAATGGCCGGGCGGGCTGGTCTTATATTCAAACACCTCCCGGATCGATTTGTTCCGGGCAACATACTGCCGGGCCAAGGCCACGGCGTTCTCACCCGTCGGGCAGCGGTCGCCGAGGACGCGTTCGGCGATGTAGTCGGCCAGGCCCTCGTTGAGCCACGGCGGCAGTTTCGTCGGCGGGCCGTAGTTGTGCATGAAGGCGTGCGACGCTTCGTGAACCATGGTCACCGCGAACTTGTCAATGTCTGCGGGCCGGTTGCCGAGCCGCCGCAGAACGACGTGGACATATCCGCTGTCGGTGGTCTTGGTATAACCCAGCGCCTTCGTGGCGTCATAGCCGTCGATGGTCTTGGCGAACTTCTCGAAACGCCGTTTGTTCTTGAAGCAAAACAGGGGACACTTGCCCAGCCAAACCGGATCGTCCCGGGGAAAGCCGAACTCGTCACACATGACGTTATACAACTGCTCCGCCCAGTCGGGGATCAAATTGCGCTTGGCCTCGGGCCAATCCGTCCAGATCAGGAAGTGTCGCGTCTCAAGCAGCACCAGATCCGCCGCGACCTTGTCGCGAACTTCGGTGTCAACGAAATGTTTGAAGGCTTTGACAGCCTGGCGATGCTGCTCTTCGGAGTACCGACGACTGAGGACTGAGGACTGAGGGCCGAGTGCTGAATGCTGAGCGTCTTTGCGTTGGGAGTAGATTGGCTCGCGGCTGCGTTTGTCATTGCGCTCTCGGGCCCGGCGAATCTCGCGCCACGCGGTTTTGATGCGCTCTTTGAAGCCGGCGTTGCGGCGCTCCGCCTTGCGGAACTCCGCGACGGCTGCGGCGCGGTTGTTTCGGGTGGCCAGGAAGTAGCCCAACTGAAAGTGGTCTTCCGCAGTGAGGTTCTGGGCGCTGCCTCGAACCGATTCGAGGATCTTCTTCCGGGCGCCGTAGGCGGACGCGGTCTTGACGTCGTTCCATTGCACGGTCGTGAGGTGCGCGCCGACCTTAACGACAATGAGTACGTCATCATAGTCGCCGGCCAAGCCCGTGATTTGCCGGCCGCTGTTCAAATCAAGCGTCACCCGAACCATGCGGCCATCGTCGCCGCGAGCGGTCGAACCCGCGATGCACAGCACGAGCAGAACCACGAGCAGTAACCTATTTAGCCCCGGGCATGCCCGGGGCCCCACGAGCGAGATCATACGTCTAACTCCGGCGGAGGACGCTGCGGGCACGGAGAAACAACTTCAATACCATCGATCCGATGGCGCAACTGGTTGAGCTTGGCCGGCGAGATGCGAACGTCGATTTCCGCAATGACCGCGTCGACGCCGGCGTCCGCGTCTTCACAATATCGACGATCTAGGATGGTGGCGTGACGATCCAGAAATGCCAGCGCTTCGCCATTGCCCGCATGCGTGCGAATCGTAACATTGTTCGCCCGGCTGCCGACCTGCTTGAGGACGTATTCGCGCAAGTCGTCAAGCCCGTCCCCGGTCTTGGCCGAAATGCGCACGCAATCGGGAACCTTGCTCTCGATGACCTGGATTTCCGTCTGATCGACGACGGCGTCGCACTTGTTGAGCACCACGAGCGTCTCGTTAGACGCGCAGCCGAGTTCCGCCAGAACGCGGTTGACGGATTCCATCTCAAGTTCGGCAGTGCGGGACGACACATCGACGACGTGGATCAGCAGATCAGCGTGAATGGTTTCTTCGAGCGTCGCCCGGAACGAAGCCACGAGCTGGTGCGGCAAATCGCGAACAAAGCCGACGGTGTCCGAAACCAGAGCCACCATCCCAGGCGAGGCGGCAGGCTTCGGGCTCCGGGCATCGGGCTTCGGGCTCCGGGCATCGGGCTTCGGGCTCCGGGCTTCGGGCTCCGGGCCTCGGGCTTTGGGCTCCGGGCTTCGGGATTCAGCGCCAGCACCTGAAGCCTGAAGCCCGAAGCCTGAAGCCTTTCCTGACAGATCCCACTTGCGCGTCCTGGTATCCAGCGTGGTGAAGAGTTTGTCCTCGACTTTGGCGGGTGTATGGGTGCCGGCGCCGGTC